>LCOC01000006.1 GCA_001000545.1 Parcubacteria group bacterium GW2011_GWA2_47_21
GTTTCTGCAGGATATCGGAGTTGTTTCCACGCCCGAACCATTCATGAAGCTCCGGCCAGTCGGCCTCATTATGGGCGAGGACGGACGGAAGATGAGCAAGCGGTTCGGCAATGTCATAAATCCGGACGATATTGTGGAACGCTTCGGCGCCGATTCACTGCGCGTCTACGAAATGTTCATGGGGCCGTTTGACCAGGCGATATCTTGGAACACGGATGGAATGGTGGGGGCGAAGAGGTTTTTGGAGAAAGTGTGGCGTCTTCGCGCCAAGTGCGATGCCAATATACGAATTCATACGAATAATACTAATAAAGAAAAAATTGAGGCGCTTTTACACCAAACCATAAAAAAAGTTACGGAAGACATTGAAGCGATGCGATTCAACACGGCAGTTTCGGCGCTGATGATTTTGACTAACGAAATGGAGAAAGCCGAGAAAGTGGCCAAAGAAGATTTTGAAATTTTCCTTCGTTTGCTGGCGCCTTTCGCGCCGCATATGACCGAAGAGCTTTGGGAGGGATTGGGTTACAAAAAAAGCGTTCACCTTATACCTTGGCCAAAATATGACCCCGCTAAATTGCTTTCCGACAAAATCAAGATTGTCGTTCAGGTCAACGGCAAAACGCGCGGTTCTCTTGAAATCGGCCGTCAAGAAGTATTTATGTGCCGGAGCGATTGCTTAACTTTGTCTTACAAGCTTGATTTAAAAGCGTAATTGACATAAGCTTGGATTGTTAGCTTGACCCATCGTTAACTGTATGATAATACTTAACTATATTTGCGCATCGTAATTAACATTGGTTCGTTGTTTCAATTAATAAAATTAATTTTTGTAAAAAGATATGGCCCATTTTGAATTAAAAATGAAACCGAAGCAAGTCGTCAAAAGATTACTGTCAGCGCTCTCCGAGCGAGCGGAAGACGTGCTCACGCTTCGGTTCGGTTTGGGGAAAGCGAGTGAAAGAATGACCTTGGAGGCCATCGGGCAAAAATACGGCATTACCAGAGAAAGAGTCAGGCAGGTTGAAAATTACGCTCTAGCTCAAGTCAGAAAATCGGATGCCTACAAAAAGGAAAAACCGGCCTTTGACGAGTTGGAGGCGCTTATAAAAAGCCTGGGCGGCATTGTGGCCGAAGACGATGTGCTGAATTATGTTTCAAAAGACCGAGGCACCCAAAACAATGTCAATTTTCTCCTGGTCTTAGGCGACCCTTTTATAAAAGAAAAAGAGGATGATGAATTCAAGCACCGCTGGTATGTGGACCCGGAGCTTTCAAAAAAAGTGCACGAATCCTTGCGCAAGCTTTACAAAAACCTCGCCGACAATGATTTGATTTCTGAATCGGATATCATCAACTCTTTTCTTGAGCACCTCAAGGAGGTCTCCGAAGAATACCGCGACGAAGAAATTCTGAAACGCTGGCTCGGCATTTCCAAGGTCATTGCAAAAAACCCGCTCGGCGAATGGGGCAAAGCCACTTCTTCTAACGTCAAAGCCCGAGGCATCAGGGACTTCGCGTTTCTGGCTTTAAGAAAACACGGCTCGCCGATTCATTTTCGCGAAGTGGCCCGGTCCATTGAAAAACTTTTCGGCCGAAAAGCCCATGTGGCCACAACCCACAATGAGCTCATCAAGGACCCAAGGTTTGTTTTGGTGGGCAGGGGACTATATGCTTTAACCGAGTGGGGCTATGTGGCCGGCGTGGTGCGAGACGTCATCAAGTATATTTTGAATAAATTCGGTGCGCTCACGAAAGAAGAGATTATGGAAAAGGTGCTCAAAGAGAGGTATGTAAAAGAAAATACGGTGATGGTCAATCTCCAGAATCAGAAGCATTTCAAGAAAGATAAAGAAGGAAGATACAACGCGGTCAGCTAAATTCAAAAACCCCCGCGAAATCGTTCACAGGCGATTTCGCGGGGGTTTTTGTTTTATGTTAAAATTTCTGGTATGGAAACCGCGTTAACCGACCAACTTTTTTCCATTAGGGAATTCGGCATATTTCTCCGGGTCTTCGGCTATTTATTCGACTACGCTTACATTTGGGCGCCCTTCGTTTTTGGTTATCTGGCTTTAAAGATGTGGATAATCTACGCCAAAACCGATTTTATCCTCAAACAGGGTTCGGTTCTTTTGGAAATTAAATTACCCAAAGAGGCGCCCCGCTCCCCCAAGGCCATGGAAATCTTTATCACCGCTTTGTGGCAAACCGGCGCGGCTACCGAGATTGACACCTATTGGTGGGGAAAAATCCGGCCATGGTGGTCTTTTGAAATGGTGTCGCTCGGCGGCCAAGTGCATTTTTATATTTGGGCCCACCGCAAATGGAAAAATTTGGTGGAAGCCCAACTTTACGCCTCTTACCCGGGGATTGAGGTCTATGAGGCGGAGGACTACTTAAAGACGCTTTATCATGACCCAATGGAGAAGCCGTTTTGGGCGCTCAATTTCAAAATGGATAAGCCCGACCCATACCCCATCATGACTTATGTTGATTACGGCTTGGACCGAGACCAAAAAGAAGAATACAAAGTGGACCCCTTGGTTGCCGTTTTGGAATATTTGGCTTCAATGAAATCCGACGACATCGGCATCATTCAAATTCTCTTCCAGGCCCACAAAAAAGAGCGTTTTGCCGACGGTCGGTTGATTTTTCGCAAGGACTGGAAAGACGCCATTAAGAAGGAGGTGGAGAAAATCAGAAAAGAAGCGGCGAAGGCCTACGGCGAGGTCGTTAAATCAATTTCGCCGGAGGGCAAAACGCCTTTCCCGATGGTCTCCCTCACTAAAGGCCAAGAAGAACAAATTACGGCAATGGAGCGGAGTATGGCCAAATTTCCTTTTGAATGCATTGTCCGCGGTATTTATTACACGACCAAAGAGAGCTTTAACCCCGTTTACATCAACGGCCTTATCGGCAGTATGAGGCAGTTCAGTTCCAACACGATGAACGGCTTCAAGACCGGCTGGTACACGGATTTTGATTATCCGTGGCAGGATTTTCATCGGTTAAGGCGAAATTTGGCCGAACGGGGCATGCTTCGGTCTCTAAAAATGAGGTCGTTCTTCCATGCTCCTTATAGAAACTTTCATTCCAAACCTTATATCTTAACCACCGAGGAATTGGCGACAATTTTTCACTTCCCGTCAGCGATTGCCGCCCCAACGCCGACCATAGCCCGAGTGTCCGCCAAGAAAGTGGAAGCGCCGGCCAATTTGCCCACATAGAACCCGTTTCAAAAATAACCGCCCCTCGCCCGCCAACAGATAAATGGATAATAATTTCACATTAAAAGTCAGAGAAAGAATTTCTGCCTTGGCCGCTAAATTTTTTAGCTTAGCCACTTTTGCTTTATCCACGCCTAAAAAACGCCTGGCCACGGCTTCTCTGGCCACTTTATTTATTTTATCCTTTTCTTTTTTACTATATTCTCCGGCGACTTTTCCGCGACACAGCTTATTTTCGGTGGATGAAGGGGAAAGTATCGGCTCCGTCGCTTCCAAATTAGAGCGGCTCGGCTACCTGAAATCGGCTCTGATTTTTAAAGTTCTGGTTCTCATGCTTGACGGCGAGCGCGGCGTCTTGGCCGGCGATTATTTTTTTGAAAAGCCCGCGGGCGTTGGCCGGCTCGCTTGGCGGTTCAGCAAGGGACAATACGGCCTAATGGCGATTCGCTTGACCGTGCCGGAAGGCAGCGCAAACAAAGAGATTGCCAAACTTTTTGGGAACGGCGATTTTCCAAGATTCAATCAGGAAGAATTTCTGTCTTCGGGTAAAGAGAAAGAGGGGCGTTTGTTTCCGGACACTTATTATTTTCCGCCGAATATCAAGGCGGCGGAAACGCTCCAGGCGATGGAGGAGAATTTTGAGAAACAAATAAAAAATATTCAGCCGGAAATAACCGCTTTCGGCAAATCGCTTAAAGAGGTGATTGTGATGGCTTCGCTTCTTGAAGAAGAAGCGAGAACCTCCGAAACCAGAAGGCGCATTGCCGGAATCTTGTGGAAACGCCTTTCTATCGGCATGCCGCTCCAAGTAGACGCGGTTTTCCCGTACCTATTAAACAAGAATACCTATCAAGTTACTACCGAAGATTTGCAGTTTGATTCGCCCTACAACACTTACAAGTATAAAGGCCTGCCGCCCGGCGCCATCACCAATCCCGGTTTGGACTCGCTTAAAGCCGCGGTCAATCCGCTTGCCAGCAATTATTTATATTATCTATCCGACAAAAACGGCAACATGCACTACGCGGTAACGCACGATGAGCATGTGCGGAATAAAGCGCGCTATTTGAAGTAGCAAATAATACGAACGCCACGATTGGAAACCCTCACCCCTCGCGGCAAGCCGTGAGGTAAGTACGAACATACCACCGCTAGCCGTCTGTGAAAATCAGATATTCACAGGACAAAAATATAAAGAAGCGGTACTAAAGTGGACACTTTGCAGACTTTGAAAGCTCTTCTGGCCCTTGCTCGCCGACAAGCTTCGTGCCATCGCTTAAAACCCAAGTCGGATAGCCCGTAATGCCAGCCGCGATGCACTCATTCACCTGCTCGGTGCATTCCACATAATTTATGTGCTTGAAAGAATCGCCAAAGGCGGCTTTTTCGTTTTTACAGTGCGGGCACCAATAGGCGCCAAACATCTTGGCTCCGCGTTCGGTGAGACACTTTGCAAAGGTGTCAAAATTATTTGTACTGGCATCTTTCCTTTTTGAATTCAAAATTAAAAACGTAAAACCGAAAACTAAAGCAAGAATCAAAAAAAATTTTGATACCCGTATTAAATTTTTCATTTTTCGCTTTAAGTTTTACGTTTTTTCGTCACAACAGTCCACCAGTTTTTTCACGATGTCATCAAGCGTCCAGGCCTTGTCTTTTTCGGCCTCGCTTTTTATTTCCGGCAGAGACAAGAGTTTTAGCCGCAAGCCCCAGAAAATAGTCCAAAATTTGTAGGCACGGTCAAACATCTCTTTCGCTTCCGCTTCTTTATTGTCGGCCTTTAACTTGGCTCCAACTTCAAAGAGGCGCATCGTGGCCGCCAAGAGATGTTTGGAGGCGCACCAGGTTTCGCCCTCGTGTTTATTCACCAGTTTTGCCAAAAGTTCTTTGCGCACTTCGCGGATTTCTCGCAGAGTTTCAAAATGTTCCGGTTTGCCCACTTTCTCGCCGGTAAAAAAGAAGTGTTCTTCCAAACTGATTAAATTCATCACGCCGATTGCCAAATCCTCGTCTTTGGAGAGGTCAACGCCGCTTTTCTTGGCCGCGGCAATTTTTTGCATGAGAGTGTTGTAGTCCATGGGGAAGTAAGTATTAAGTATAAGGTATCGCGTGTTATGTATATTGAGAAAGGTTACTACAACAATAAATAAAATGCTAATGGCACAGTGACAACTGATGCGGATACCGAGAATAAAAGACGCCGAGCGTTAAACTCGGCATTTGAACCATCACATGAACCACAATCGCCGCATCAATGGAGTCCCTCAATTCGTGAGTTTTGCATAGGAGGATTCCAAGGAGTTAGGAATTTCTATTTTCCAGTCTGGACAAAAGAACGATTCTAATTTTCTCTGCCAGTCGGATTGAGTTGGGGTGACTGTCTCCGGTACCAACTCCCCGAATTCTCCCGCACTCCACCAGAGCACCCAGGAGATACGCATTGCTTAATCTTTGAAGAGTCTTCAGTGGACCATTTGCCTTTTCGCTCAACTGATGGATTGTCATATTGTTTCCCTTTCTTCACCGCGATTGACCGCGATTGTTTTTTCTGAATGAATTGATATCATATTGAAAATGAGAAGTCAAGGTATATCTCGACCCGCAACCAACTACCGACAACCTGTAGCAAGGGGAGGAGTATTCGTAGGATTGTCAGGCGGGGTAGATAGTTCTGTATCCGCGGCGCTCTTGAAAAAGCAGGGCTACGATGTGACCGGAGTGTTCATCAAAATCTGGAGCCCAGATTGGCTTTGGTGCGCTTCAAAGGAGGACCGGCTGGACGCCATGCGCGTCTGCGCAAAGCTTGATATTCCATTTCGCGAGATTGATTTGACCAAAGAATATAAAAAAGAAGTAGTGGATTATATGATTCGCGAATACAAGGTCGGGAGGACGCCCAACCCAGATGTGTTCTGCAACCGTTACATAAAGTTTGGCGCGTTTTTTGATTGGGCACGCAAACATGGAGCCGATTACATTGCTACCGGTCACTACGCGAGGAGAGTAGAATGTAGTAAGCAGCAAGTAGTAAGAACAAAAAATGGTAGAGAAAATATCATACCTGCTACCTACTACTCACTACATACCGCCAATGATAAAAACAAGGACCAAACATACTTCCTTTGGACTCTGACACAGCGAGAGCTCTCACAGACGCTATTTCCAATCGGTCATCTGACAAAACCGGAGGTTAGAAAAATTGCCAAGAAATTGGGTTTGCCGACAGCCGAGAAAAAAGACAGCCAAGGGCTCTGCTTTGTCGGACCGGTGGATGTTAAAGAATTTTTGCGACAGTACATCGCGCCAAAGCGCGGCAATGTTTTAAACATCAAAGGCGAAATAATTGGTTGGCACGACGGCGCTGAATTGCTCACGCTCGGGGAGCGGCGCGGCTTCAGCATTAACCAAAAAACCCCAGACGGTTTACCTTATTATGTTGTCGCCAAAGACATTAAAAAAAATACTATTACAGTTTCTCAACCCCCCAACTTGGGAGTCCAGCTCCCAAGTGAGAGGATTTTAAGCAAAGTTAATTGGATTGCCGGCGCGCCCCCGAATTTCAACAAGACCTATTTTGCCCGATTTCGCTACCGCCAACCGTTGGTGAAAATAGGAATTGGATATAAGAAATCACCACTCATCATTCAGTTTTCCAAACCCCAAACCGCCATCGCCCCCGGCCAATCGCTGGTCATTTATACAAAAACGGGCGAATGCCTGGGAGGAGGAATCATAGAGTAGATGTTAGCTGATTAGCTTACTAACTTACTAACTTTTTAGGAAATCGGCCGCAAATACAAGCTGACTGCTAGCGGCGAGAAGCTTCGGGGGTTATAATACTTTCATGTCCGCGCCCTCAATTCATGTGCTCAAAGCCGACGGCACGAAAGAAGAATTCAATGAGGATAAATTCCGCACGTCCTTGTTCCGTTCCGGCGCCAAACCGGACGAAATTGAGAAAATTTCCACAGAGGTAAGCGGAAATCTCAAAGAAGAAATATCCACGGGACAAATTTATCACATCGCCTTTTCCGCCCTTCATAAGATGCGAAAGCCGGCGGCGGCGCGCTATTCCCTCCGGCGGGCGCTTTTGGAGTTGGGGCCGTCCGGTTTTCCTTTTGAGCGTTTTCTAAGCGAGATTTTGAAAGCTAAAGGATATTCTGTCGCCACCAATCAATTCCTAACCGGAGCTTGCGTGCCGCACGAAATAGACGTGGTGGCTTGGGATGAAAAAAAGCTAGTGATGATAGAAGCGAAATTCCACAATGAATTGGCGGTCAAAACTGACTTAAAAGTCGCTCTTTACGTCAAAGCCCGCTACGACGATTTACTGGAGCAGCAGTTTAATTACGGCGGCCGGCCGAGGAATTTGGACGAAGGTTGGATTATGACTAACACAAAATTCACCACTAATGTCATAAAATACGCCAAATGCGCCGGACTGACCCTTGTCGGATGGAATTATCCGCTTAAAGGAAATCTCCATGATTTGGTTGAAGAAACAGGTCTTCACCCCGTCACTTGTCTTTCCACTTTAAGCCAGCAGGAAAAGAGGGCGTTTATGGAGCAAAATTTGGTTCTTTGTAAAGATGTGGACGAAAACCGTTTGACGAGCATCGGTTTTTCCAAAGAAAAGTCCAGGCCGATTCTGGACGAAGCTAAACTTTTGTGTAAAATCTAATTCGTGAAGTTTAATCATTCGCCCCAGGACGCTTCGTTGGCGCTAAATCTCCGTGATATCTCTGATATCATTTGCCCGCGTCGTCAAGTTGACGATTGGCTGGATATTTATCTAGAATGCGCTTAAGATTTAACAGCTAAATTCCGCTTTGCGGAGCAAAATTACTTTATGGATGGAGAACAACAGCCAATCAATACAATGCCAAAATATGTCCTAACCGCCGTTGTGGCTTTCTTGGTCGGTTTTGGCAGCGCTTGGCTTTATCTTGACGGCAATATTAAGAGCTTAAGTGTGGTAGGAGGTGAAGATGGGAAAGAGAAGAATCTGGATAACAGAGAGGGAGGGGCGATTACGGCTGGCACTTCCGGCATGCTTGCCGAGAGCGACGCAATTGTCGTAAATGACCAGGGTCCGGGCACCGAGGTTTCCATCGCTAAAACGATTTTTGAAAAAGGCGGCTGGGTGGTAATTCATGAGGACGATGGCGCCGGCAAACCGGGAAAGATTTTGGGCGCCCAGCTCTTTGACCCCGGTTCTTGGGATAACGGCAAAGTTGAATTGTTGCGCGGCACAATTGAGGGCGGCCGTTATTTCGCCATGCTCCACTCCGACAACGGCGACCGAGCTTTTGACCCAAAACTTGATACCCCGATTATCGGCAAAACCGGCGCGCCGATTATGATGGAATTTGAAGCGACAATGAGCGCGCCCTCGGTGGAAAGCGAGGTGTCAATTTAAACAACCTGCAACTGACAACGGGAAACTCACCGAAAATCTCCGCTTAAAGCGGAGATTTTCGGTGTTTGTAAGATTTCTGCCAAAACTTAATACTTAAGCCATAATACGCTATACTCTTTCCATGCCCGGAAACTTCTACAATGGCCGAAAAAAAACGGTCTTTGAATCGGCCTCAAGAGAGCCGTTCAAAATCAGCCGCTCAAAGATTGATTTATTTTGGGAGTGTCCGCGCTGTTTTTATCTGGAGCAAAAGCTCGGCGTCAAACGCCCTTCCACCGCGCCCTTTACTTTAAACAGCGCCGTGGACTTTCTCCTTAAAAAAGAATTTGACATCCACCGCGCGAGAGGCGACGCTCATCCGCTTATGAAAAAATACGGCATTGACGCGGTGCCGTACAAACACAAGGACTTGGAACGCTGGCGGCACAATTTTACCGGCATTAGATTTGTCCATCAGCCAACTAATTTTCTGGTTTTTGGGGCAGTTGACGATATTTGGATTGATGATTTAAACGAATTGCACATCGTTGATTACAAAGCTACCTCCAAAGACGAAGTGATTGATAAATTAGCTGACACTCGCTGGCACGACCAATACCGTCGGCAGATGGAAGTTTATCAATGGTTGTTTCGGCAAAATGATTTCAAAGTTTCCGACACCGGTTACTTTGTGTATGTAAACGCCTACAAAGACCGCGAGGCCTTTGATGCAAAACTTGAATTTGATGTCCGGATTATCGCTTATAAAGGCGATGACGTCTGGGTGGAACAAACTTTGGCTGAAGCAAAAAAATGTCTGATGTCAGAAAAAATTCCCGAAGCCGGTGAACTTTGTGAATATTGTCCTTACCGCGAAGCGGCGGGGAACGCTTTTCGGGAATCGGTTTTGGGAAGCCGTAACGGCTTTAAATTAAAAGAAAAGATGGGAGATAAGAAAACCGAAGATAACTATGACGCAAAACCGCAAAAACTTTTTTAGAGAGCGCGTTTTTGCGGTGGTACAAAATATTCCGCATGGTAAAGTGCTGACTTACAAAGAAGTGGCCGGAAAAGCGGGGAATGTCAAAGCCGCGCGCGCCGTTGGCAATATTTTAAACAAGAACTACAATCCAAAAATCCCTTGCCATCGCGTCATCTGTTCGGACGGCCGCGCCGGCGGCTATAATCAGGGAAGCGCCCAGAAACTTTCATTGCTAAAAGAAGAAGGAGAAAGTATGTGAAAATTAAAATCAGAAATCAGGCCAATCATAATCCACTATGGCTCTCAAGATAAAAACTAAATGGCATCTCGCTCTCTTTTATAAAAGCCCCAATGACCCCGCAATTGAGAGGGATGTTAAGAGGATTGAAAATTTACACGCTCGTTTTGCTAAAAATCATTCAGACGGCGGATACCTTGATGATGACGACTCTCTTCTTAAAACGCTTTGGGAATGGGATAAATTAGTCGGGGCCGGCGCTTGGAAACCGGTCTTATATTTCGCGTATAAAAAGAGCTTAAACTCTAAAGACAATTCGGCGGCGGCCAACGAAAGCCGGCTTGTGGCGCGACTCACTAAGGCCGCTAATCAAACCATATTTTTCACTAACAATATTTCCAAACTGCCCGAAGAGAAGCAAACAAACTTATTAAATGAAAGGAAGCTCAAAAAATTCCATTATTTTCTTAAATATCTGTTCGGGCGGGGGAAACACACTCTCTCCGACGAAGAGGAGAAAATACTGAATCTCAAATATTTGCCGGCCCATCATTTGTGGGTGTCGGGACAGGAGCGCCTACTTAATTCAAAAACGGTTTTCTTTGCCGGCCAATCGCTTCCGCTCTCGGAAGCGATGGGGAAAGTGTCGGATTTACAGACGACGCCAAGAAGAGCGCTGGGCCAAAATATTGTTCGGATGCTTAAAGAAAATTCCGAATTCGCCGAAAACGAAATTAACGCGGTCTACACGGACAAAAAAATAAATGACGAGCTTCGGGGCTTCAAGCGCCCTTGGCACGCCACGGTCTTGGATTACCAGAACGATTTGGCAATCGTTGAGAATTTGGTGGAAGCGGTTACAAAACATTTCTCAATCAGCCGCGAATTCTATAAGTTAAAAGCGCGGCTCCTTAAAGAAAAATGCCTCACTTACCACGACCGTTCGGCTAAAATTGGGAAAGTGCCAAAAAAGTACGCCTTTGCCGCCGCTTCTAAAATCCTTTTGAAAGCATTCGGCAAAATTCACCCCGACTTTGCGGAAATCGCCATACGTTTAATCTCAAACAGCCAAGTTGATGTTTATCCCCAAAAAGGCAAAGCCGGCGGAGCGTATTGTTCCGGCGGAGTCGGCACGCCGACCATGCTTCTTCTTAATTGGATTGGCGGCGCGAATTCGGTGATGACTTTCGGCCACGAGATGGGCCACGCCATTCACACTGAATTTTCTAAAAAACAAATCCCGCTTTATCAGGAGTATTCCTTTACCGCCGCCGAAATCGCCAGCACGCTCTTTGAAAATTTCATCTTTGACGAACTTACAAAAAATTTTTCAAAAAAAGAAAAAATAATAGCGCTTCATGACCGCCTTCAAGACAAAATAAGCACGATTTTCCGCCAAATCGCCTGCTTTAATTTTGAAAAAGAGCTTCACGAGAAAGTGAAAAGCGAGGGTTTTGTCCCAAAAGAAAAAATGGCGGAACTTATGAATAAGCATATGAAGTCCTACCTTGGAACGATTGTTGATTTAACGGACGACGATGGTTATTTCTTTGTTTCTTGGACTCATCTTCGCCGTTTCTTTTATGTCTACAGCTACGCTTACGGCGAGCTGGCAAGCAACGCGCTTTATCAAAAATACAAAGAGACGGGAAGTCCCTCGGCCATTCTTAAATTTCTTTCCGCCGGCGGAAACGATTCGGTTGAAAATATTCTTGCCGCTTCCGGCATAAACGTCAGAAATCCGGACTTTTTTTCGGACGGCTTAAAACAAATGCGCAACGATTTGGAACAGTTGAAGAAATTGTTTTGATTGTAAAGGGGCCCCGCCGCCAACCAGCAGTCCGATTGCTGGTTGAGTTTGGGGAGATTGGACAAAATTTTTTTTATTCGTATACTCTGCGGCAGTTGAACCTTTAAGTTATGAATCAAAACCATCACCCATACTGGCAACCGGAAGAAATCAGAGCAATCAATGAGTCGGAGCGACTGGAGGAGGCGGTCCAAATCTCGCTTAAAATCATAAGACGAATACCGGACCCTGTGGCTATGGTTTCCGGTCCGCTCACCACCGGCGGACTGGGAAGTTTTGAGGCCAATCTGCGGCTTTTCGGTTTTGTCATTTTGAAGCTTTCCGCCGAGGGCCACTACATTTTCAGCCAACTTCCGGCGGAGGACTTGATGGTCAAGGTCTGGAGGAAGTGGTTGGAACCTTGCTATTGCATGCCCATCCTGGAGGATTTTTATCGGTCAATTTTTGAGTCGGGCTTGGTCAAACGAGTCCATTTTATTCCCGGTTGGCAGAGGTCATTCGGAGCGCGTTGGGAAAAGGAAGAATGTCATCGACTCGGGATAGAAACAAACTTCCTCTCCGACGAATCCGTCAAAGATTTGGCGCAAAAAGCACTGCTCGCTTCGTAAAAAGTGAAGTTGTGGGCAAGCCCAAGCGATGTTACACTGGTAGCGTCGCTTTTTTGATTATGACTTTTGAAGATTATCAAAAACAGTCGCGGTTTTCCGCCATGTACGACCCGATTGGCGGCAGTAAATTTCTGTATCCGGTTTTAGGACTGGCGGGCGAGTCGGGCGAACTTCTGAATAAAGTTAAAAAAATCTTCCGCGATAAAGCGGGAAAGATTGACGCCGAAACCAAAGAATCGGTAATCTCGGAACTCGGCGATGTCTTGTGGTATGTGGCGCAAATCGCCACCGAATTTGAAACGCCTCTCGCCGACGTGGCAAAATGTAATTTAGAAAAGCTAAAAAGCCGCGCCCATCGAGGCAAAATCGGCGGGGAAGGGGATAAAAGATAAATTAAAAGCGAAAAGCTGAAAATTAAAAACTGAAATGGCGAATTTTCCGGTTTTAACTTTAGTTTTACGCTTTTCGTTTTGAATTTTAAATTTATTTCATGTTTGCAGACGAAATCAGAAATCGTTATCTAAAATTTTTTGAGAGCAAGGGACATACGATAATTCCGTCCGCCTCGCTTGTGCCGGAAAACGACCCGACCACCCTTTTCACCAGTTCGGGCATGCAACCGTTAGTGTCGTACTTTCTCGGCGAAAAACATCCCAAGGGTTTGCGGTTGGTGAATTCCCAAAAATCATTCAGGACCGAAGATATAGAGGAGGTGGGAGACAATCGCCACACCACTTTTTTTGAAATGCTCGGCAACTGGTCGCTGGGCGATTATTTCAAAGACGAGCAAATCCCGTGGTTTTTTGAGTTTTTGACCAAAGATTTGGGCCTACCGGCGGATAAACTCTATGTAACTGTTTTCTCCGGCGATGAAAAATTAAATTTGCCTAAGGATAAGACATCGGCTGAAATCTGGAAAAACCTTTTTAGAGAAAATGACATGGAAGCGAAAGAGGTGGTGCTTGAAACCGAAGCGCGGGGAGGCGAGCGGGGCATGCAGGAAGGCCGAATTTTTTATTACCGCGATAAGAACTGGTGGAGCCGCTCCGGCTCGCCGGAACAAATGCCCGCGGGAGAGCCGGGCGGCCCCGACTCGGAAGTTTTCTATGATTTCGGCACGCCGCACGATAAAGCATTCGGGAAATACTGCCACCCGAACTGCAACTGCGGTCGATTCGTGGAACTCGGCAACAGCGTTTTTATGGAATACAAGAAGACCACCGCCGGTTTTGAAAAGTTGCCGAAACGCAATGTGGACTTCGGCGGCGGATTGGAGAGAATCGCCGCGGCGGCCAACAACAACCCCGACATCTTTATGGTAGATATCCTCCGGCCCCTTATTGACGCGCTGGGAAAATCGGCAAATTCAGGATATGCCGAAAGCGATGAAGGAAAAAGAAAAAATCTACGGGTAGCGGCGGACCACATTAGAGCCGGCGTTTTTCTAATCTCGGACGGCGTATTGCCGGGAAACAAAGAGCGGGGATATATCTTGCGCCGGCTCATTCGCCGAGCGATTTTTAAGCTAAATCGTCTGGGCGTAAAAGATGGCAGTTGGATAAATCCGGCGGTAAAGGCCGTGGCTTCAAGCTATCAAAGTTTTTATCCGGAAATTGAAAGCGGGCAAAAAGAAACTATCGGCATTATTCTGGCCGAATTCAATAAATTTCAGCAAACCATTGAAAGCGGAATGAAGATGTTTAAAAAAATTGCCGCGGAGGCGAGGAGGGTGGTATCGGGGACTCAAGCTTTCGGTCTATTGTCCACTTACGGTTTCCCGCTAGAACTCACCGCCGAGTTAGCCGCGGAGAAAAATTTGAAAGTGGATGACGCGGGTTTTAAAAAAGAATTTGAAAAACACCAAACATCCTCTCGGACTGGTTCAGCACAAAAATTCAAAGGCGGCTTGGCGGATTCTTCAAAGGAAACGCTTCGCCTGCATACCGTCCACCATCTTCTGCTCCGCGCTCTTCAAGAGGTTTTAGGCAAAAGCGTCAAACAGCGCGGTTCCAACATCACTGCCGAGCGTCTGCGCCTAGATTTTTCCTATCATTCTAAAATGATGCCGGCAGAAATAAAAAAGGTGGAAAGCATGGTCAACGAAAAAATCAAGGAGTCGTTGCCGGTCGTCAAAACGATAATGCCAAAATCCGAAGCGCTTAAACTCGGCGCCGAAAGCGAATTTGGCCAAACCTACCCCGACCATGTTTCGGTCTATTCTATCGGACCCAAGGAAGCGACTCCGGATAATCCCAGGTACAAAGAGACCTTCTCTATGGAATTTTGCGGCGGACCTCACGTCAAAAACACTTCAGAGCTTAAGGGCGTATTCAAAGTTCTCAAAGAAGAGGCGGTTTCGGCCGGCGTAAGAAGGATAAAGGCGGCGTTGCTCTAGCCAGAATGGGACAAGTGGGGGCGACGCTAGTACCGCCAGCGATTTAAGCGCCCGTTAATCCCATCTTTTTATTCGCCGCATTCACCTTGTATGTATTGGCGGCATTAGTGTTGTGTTACAATATTCTCAATGTCCTTTTCTATTTTTAAAAAAGATACTCGTTGGCCGGTAATTATTTTTGACGTCGGAAGCGGAAGCGTAGGCGCGGCGGTCGCGGTAATAAATGGATTGAAAAAACCAGCGGTTCTGTATTCAACCAGAGAAATTTTGCCGGTGCGGACCGAAATCAACGCGGACAAACTCCTATCCTCAAAAAGAAGCGCTCTGAAATCGGCAATGGAGAAAATAATAAAGACCGGCCTGCCTTTGTTTTCAAAAAATAATCTCAACATTTCGCGTGTTCCCGTGTTTGTCACTTTCTCGGCGCCGTGGTATTTGTCGCGCCCGGTGGCGATAAAAATTAATAAGCCCAAACCTTTTATAATTAACGCCGATTTAATTTCCAGCATCATTAAAACAGCTAAAGAAGACCTTTTGGGAGAGATAAAGCAAAAGAAGGGGACGGCACCGGTTGTTTCCATAATAGAAGAAAAGATTGTCCAAGTCCGGCTTGCTGGTTATAAAACTGATAATTTCTTTATGCGCCAAACGAATGATTTTTCTGCCGTTCTTTTCATTACCGCCATACCAACTTCTGTCGCCAAAGAATGCAAACGCCTACTCGGTCCAATTAGCCACCCTGAATCATTCCATCTGCACTCTTTCGGTTTATCCTATTATTCAGTGGTTAAAGACCTGTTCCCGCAAAGCAGCGATTACATTCTTATGGATGTTACGGGCGAAGCTACCGACCTGGCGCTCGTGGAAGACGGCGCTCTGACAGAAACGCTCTCTTTCCCTTACGGCAGAAATACCTTAATCAGGGAAATTTCCGCGCGCCTCAAAATCTCGCCCGAGGTGGCCAGGTCTCTTCTCCAAATACATTACCAAGGCAAGATAGAACAAAAATCCAGTTTGAAATTTGAAGAATCCGTCGCGGCCGCCGGCGATAAATGGCAGACCGTCTGGCGCGAATCTTTAGACGCCCTGTCGGATAAGGCAATTCTACCGAAAAGGGTTTATCTTACCGCCGACGGGGAAGATTCAAGATTCTTTTCGGAACTCATTCAAAAAGAGCCGTGCGACCGAAGCACTTTCGGGGGCCATTGTTTTGAGATTTTCTATTTAAGCGATGATAAACTCAAAAACTTGGTGGATTTTGACCGGCACTCCAAGCCAGACGCATTTATCACAATAGAAGCGCTGCTTGCTCAAAAGATTATTAATAATCATCCTCGTTAACCCCGTTAGAAATCGCTTTTCATTCACTGCTTTGCCACCAAGAATCAATAATTGACTTCATCGCAGCATGTATGAATTTTAGCACAGATTTCTAACGGGGTTAGCTTTGAAGCCTCGCAATCCTCAAAGCTCACTCTACGAAGCCAAAAAGCTTTGAGGCCGAGGTTTATCCACATCTCTTTTCTTTACCCAAAACTGTGGTAAACTAAATACACTTTAAATATGCCTAAAAAGATTATCCAAGACGTTCTACCCGGACGGCGAACAATTAGAGATATTTCTTTGTCCGAAAGAACAAATCAAAGAGAAAACGCGCCCGCCGGCGGGTTTCGAAATCCCCGCGCTACCGGCAGATTCGGCATCTGGCTGGCGGCCATCATAGCGCTCGTCGCTTTGGCGGCGGCATTTTCCGTGTTGTTCACTGGAGCCAAAATGAGCATCGTTCCCAAACAAGTAAGCGCCCAGATTGGCGCCACCATCACGGCAAAGCAGAATCCGTCAGACAAAGAACTCGGTTTTGAATTTATGATTCTTAGAAAAGAAGCGAAAGAATCGGTGCCGACTTCGGGAGAGGAATATGTGGAAAAAAAGGCCTCCGGCAAAATAATCGTTTACAACAATTTCAGTTCAGCTCCCCAGCGGCTCATCAAAAACACGAGGTTTGAAACGCCAACAGGATTGATTTTTAGGATTGACCAATCCATCGTTCTGCCGGGCCAAACTAAAGAAAACAATAAAGTCGTGCCGGGTAGCGCGGAGGTCTCGGTTTTCGCCGATTCGCCCGGAGCCGAATACAACATCGGTTTGACCGATTTCACCGTGCCGGGCTTTAAAAGCGACCCGACTCGTTTCAAAAATTTTTATGCCCGGTCTAAGACGCCCATGACTGGCGGATTCGCCGGTATGATGAAAAAGGTGCCGGACGAAACGCTTAAAATCACCCGAGAGAAACTCAGGCAGACAATTCGCGACAAGGTGTTGTCGCAAGTTGGCGCGGAGGCGCCGTCGTCCTCAATTTTTTATCCCGCAGCGTCTTTCTTCACTTTTGAATCGCTGCCTCACGAGAATATCAACGAATCAACCGTTTCCGTGAGGGAAATGGCCTCATCAACGGCCGTAATTTTTGACCGGCTTAAATTGGCAAATTTTTTGGCAATGGAAAATATAACCGGATACGAAGATGAAAACATAAAAATAGACAATCTGTCGGAACTTCAATTCGCATTGATAGAACCAAACGAATCGCCGGTCGACAGCGGAGTCCTGACTTTCTCTTTAAAAGGCGAAGCTAAATTCACTTATCAGATAGATAAAACGGCCCTCGCCAAAGATTTGGCTGGCCAACCCAAAAAAGAGACGGGAGAAATCATTAAAAGTTATAAGTCAATTGAAAAAACCGAAGTGGTCGTAAGGCCTTTTTGGAAAAAGAATTTTCCAAGTAATCCAAAAGACATTAAGATAATAATCAAAGAAAGCAATTAGCGTCTTAAATCTGACCGTTGAAGGAAGGCGGTTTTTTGAGTTGGTTGAGGAATCCTGCCTTAATGTTGACTTTTAAGCGCCGTTTGTTAGGATTACTTCACTCCCCAAAGAAATGGAAACACAAAAAGAAAAGAGTAAAGAAGAATCCGGCATTGTAACTGAGGCCCTGCCCAATACTCTTTTCAGAGTGAAGTTGGCTTCCGGAGAAGAAATAATGGCCTATTTGGCGGGTAAGATGCGTCTGCATCGGATTCGGGTGTTGGTGGGGGACAGTGTGAGGGTTGAAATTAATCGCTACGGCGGAAAAAGTCGTATAGTAAAGCGGATGTAAGACGGACATTCGCTAATGGCCACAGGGCTGTTTTTTTGTTTATGCGGGTAAAGGTTTCAATAAAAACAAAGTGTCCGAAGTGCAAGGTGGTGCGCCGCAAGGGCTACCTTTATGTAATCTGCAAGGCCAATAAAAGACATAAGCAAAGGCAGGGATAGTAGAAATTTAAAACGCAAAGCTAAAAGCGCAAAACTTAAAATAGGAAATTTCTATCTTTTACGTTTTAGTTTTTAATTTTTAGTTTGAATTATGCGTATCGCAGGCATAACAATTCCAGAAAACAAGCGTATTGAAATCGGGTTAACCGCGGTGTATGGTATCGGCCGACCCTTGGCGCGCAAAATTCTGGCGAGCGCCGGCGTGGACATCGGTAAAAAGGGCAAAGATGTTACCCCCGAAGAAGAAAATAAGATAAGAAAAAATATTGAAGGAAAAGTAAAAATTGAAGGCGACTTAAAAAGAGAAATCGCCGGCAACATAAAACGGCTTAAAGACATTAAGGCCTACCGAGGTATTAGACATCTTAGAGGTTTGCCGGCGCGAGGGCAAAGAACCAAGACCAACTCCCGCACCAGAAGGGGGAATGTACGAAAGACCATGGGCACGGGCAGAAGGAAGGTGGAGAAGAAATAGAAAATACCAATATACGAATGATGCCAATCTGCGAATAAATACTAATGAGAGAAAATATTAGAAAATTAGATATGGATAAAACATTCGTAGCCATTGAAATTGATACCGGTCTTTTGTATATTGAAGCCACCTATAACAACACAAAACTGCTGTTGACCGACCAGAAAGGCGGCGCAATCTGCGCTTCTTCAAGCGGCGCAATAGGTTTTTCCGGCGCGAAAAAAGGCACCCCTTTTGCGGCGGCGAAAGTAGGTGAAATTATCGGAGAAAAAGCCAAGACCATGGGCGTAAAAGAAGTCGGGGTGATAGTAAAGGGGGTCGGCAGCGGTCGAGAATCGTCTATCAGAGGTTTTGCTTCAAAGGGCATAGGGATAACGTCCATTAAGGATGTAACGCCGGTGCCGCATAATGGCCCAAGACCGCCAAAACCCCGGAGAGTTTAGAAAATACCAATATACGAATGATGCCAATCTGCGAATAAATACTAATGAGAGAAAATATTAGAAAATTAGATATGGATAAAACATTCGTAGCCATTGAAGTTCACTTTGCATTTGGCGAGAAAAAAAACCGCTCAAGGCAGGAAATTTTCCCGAGGCGGGGACTTTGCCAAAGCGCTCCTGGAAAAGCAGAAGGTCAGGTTCCATTACGGAATCGCCGAAAGGCAGTTCAAGCGCTACGCGCTTGATGTCATAGCCAAGAAAACGGCCAATCAAGACCGCGCTTTGTATGAGAAACTTGAGACCCGCTTAGATAATGTGGTGTATCGTCTGGGTTTGGCGGCAAGCCGGGCGGCGGCCAGGCAAATGGTTTGCCACTGCCACATTAGGGTCAACGGCAAAAGAGTGAATATGCCTTCATACGGCGTCTACGCCGGCGATGTGATAAGCGTGCGGCCCGGCAGCATGCGTAAAGCAATCTTTAACGATATCAGCGCGAAACTGCAAGAAAAGCAAAAAGAGGGGTTCTTCCCGCCCTGGCTGACCGTTGAGCCAAAGAAAGTGGAAGCAAAAATCACCGGTATGCCGCAAATGAAAGAGACCGGAACGCATTTTGACTTTGCGCCAGTCCTTGAATTTTACAAAAGGTAGTATTTTTGATTTAATTTTCTTTTTAATGTATAATTCAACCCGTCTGATTGTTTATATTTTTAAAAAAACAAGCAAGGATTATTATTTTAAGCGCCAATAAAATATATGTCTGACGCCAGTATAGTTTTACCTTCAAAACCAAGGATTATCCACGAAGAGGAATTTTCCGGAATTTATGAAATTGACGGGCTCTATCCTGGTTATGGTCATACGCTTGGCAATTCTCTTCGCCGTATCATCCTATCCTCATTGCCGGGCGCGGCGATTACTTCAATAAAAATTGACGGCGTGGGCCATGAATTTACCACCCTAAACGGCATCAAAGAAGATGTTGTAACGATGGTGCTTAATTTAAAGAAAGTCAGGTTTTCTCTTGCCACCGATGAGCCGGTAAAAGTGGAACTCTCCGCTAAAGGGCCGAAAGACGTCAAGGCCGAGGATTTCAGCGCTCCTGGCCAGGTCTCAATTTTAAATCCGGACCAGCATATTGCGACTTTGTCAGATAAAAACACGTCGCTTAAAATGGAGGTGACGGTAGAAAAAGGTCTGGGATATGTGGCGAAAGAAACCCTCCAAAAAGACAAAGTTGATATCGGCACCATATCCGTTGACGCGATTTTCACGCCAATCCGCAGAGTCAACTACGAGGTGGAAAATATGCGGGTCGGCAATCGCACCGATTTTAATCGGCTCAGAATTTTCATAGAGACCGATGGAACTCTAAAACCCCAAGAGGCGCTGGAGCGGTCAATTGAAATCATGATTCATCAGCTCAAGGCCATTATCGGTTTTCAGGAAGTTGTCCTGCCGGCCGAAGAAAAAACGGATGAAGCGTCTTTGGTTAAAGGCCGGGAAGAGGGGGCTTCAAGAAAAGATCTGGACCCGGAGTTCTTGAAGACAAGAATTGAGTCGCTGGAGCTATCCGCCCGCACCGCCAACGCGCTGACTAACGCCAACATCAGAACCATGGGCGGCTTGGCCAAAAAAAAGGAGGAGGATATATTGGATATTGACGGCCTCGGCACTAAAGGCGTTCAGGAAATTAAGAAACTTCTGGCTGGCCTCGGCATCAACCTGAAGTAAATTTAAAATTAAAAGCGAAAAATTAAAACGCAAAAGATAAAAGGTACTTTTTGATTTAAACCTTTGTTTTACACTTTTCGCTTTACGCTTTTAATTTATTATGCGGCATCACTCCAACAAAAGAATTTTCGGCAGAAAGAGGGGGCAAAGGATTGCCCTTCTTAGAACTCTGGCGGTGTCTTTAGTCACCCGTGATGCGATAAAAACGACCGAAGCAAAAGCCAAAGAACTCAGACCTTTTATTGAAAAGATGGTTACGAAATCAAGAACCGATGGTTTGGCGGCAAGAAGGTTATTGATTTCAAAACTTGGGGGCAATAATAACCGCGCGGTCCGAAAACTTATGTCAGAAATAGGACCAAAATACAAAACACGGGCGGGCGGATATACGAGAATTATCAAGCTCGGTTCTTCTTCCAAGGGCGGCGCGCCTATGGCAAGAATAGAATTTGTTTAATCCCAAACACGGGTATGCGAATTATGAATTTGAAACGAATAATACAAATCATTCGTCATTCGTAGCATTAGCATTATTTCTATGAAAACCCACACAATAGACGCGAGAGGAAAAAAATTGGGCAAGGTTGCCAGCGCGGCCGCCGCTTTCCTTATGGGCAAGAACTCCCCCGAATTCCAAAGAAATAAAGCGCCTAGAGAAATTGTCAGCGTCACGGGGTGCTCCGGCATGTTGATTTTGGACAGTAAAAAAACCTCTAAAAGTTACAAAAATTATTCCGGTTATCCCGGCGGCCTTAAGAGAATAAGCTTGCGGCAAATGTTGGCAAGAAAAGGCTACGGCGAAGCGCTTCGCAGGGCGATAAAGGGGATGCTACCTAAAAATAAGTTAAGCGATGTTATGCTTAAAAATCTTAAAGTCAGCGAATAAACATTATGACCGTCAAAGACCAAACGAGATACAGCGAAGCGGTGGGGCGGAGAAAAAGCGCCATTGCCAGAGTTCGCGTCCATAGCGGCGCGGGCAAAGCGTTTATCATTAACAATAAACCCATAGCGGAATATTTTAAGACGGAAGAACAGCAAAGAGTGGCGACGGAGGCGTTGGTTCATCTCAAAACCGGCGCGGTTTCAGTGAGGGTCTACGGAGGGGGGCTCTCTTCTCAAGCGGAAGCCATCAGGCACGGTCTTGCGAGGGTTTTATCCCGCGAAAACACCGCGCTTCGCTCACCCCTAAAAAAGGCCGGTTTTTTGAAACGCGACCCGCGGGCCAAGGAACGTCGCAAATTCGGTTTGAAAAAAGCAAGGAAGGCACCGCAGTGGAG
>LCOC01000007.1 GCA_001000545.1 Parcubacteria group bacterium GW2011_GWA2_47_21
CCCGCCACCTATTTTATAATTTTGAAGGCGGGATTGCGTTTTGTAACTTCGCTTCGCTCAGACAAAACGGGAACAAGTTTTTCTTTGGCGGCAAATTCTTGTTCTTTCAAAAATTAACGAGATGAGGAAACGGGACAACCAGTTGGAATTACGCCTATCTTTTTGGGATTTTTCAACTTAAGTTCAGACCCTGCCCATTCGTAAGATACAACGTCATTTCCGTTGGTAACAATTATATTATTTGTTTTATTGTTGCTAGCTTTCTGAAATAGCCGGGGGTTGCTCAATCCGTTTAACAAAGGAATCTTCTCGTTTAGTTGCTCGCTGTGAGCAAAATAGATTTCCCCAACATTAAGATCGCTGTATATTAAACCACCGGGCGGGTAGACATAAGTAATAACTTCAGGTTGTCCGAGTCCTAATTCATTCCACCTAGGGCAAGGCCCCACGGAATAATATCCTTCATATCCAAATATGCCTCGCCCCGGAGTACCCACTGCGTCAGATCTCTCCTTCGACAAATCATATGATAGAGAAAAATTTTGTGCCGGATTTCCATCTATGTTGTTTAACCCGTAAGCTGTATATCCTCTTTTCGATTTAAAATCAGGAAATTGACTTTTAAATTCTGATTGATTCGGATAACGCGCATTTGTTGTATAGAAATTTTCTATCCAAGTTAATTGTTCATGAACTGGTTTTAACGCCCCTGAATCATTTATAGAATTTTTTACAAAATAAAATCCAATAAACCCTCCGATGAGTAATATTATAACAACTATGGTTAGTCCTAATATTCTAAATATAGATTTAAGCATGATTAAAAATTTTCTTCCCCCAAAATTAAAATATGATTCGAGCTGATGTTTTTCTCCGGGTTCTTCTTGTGGTGAGCAAAGTCGAACCATTGCGGTTTTGAGTGGTGCGGCTCCGCCGCCTTTCCGGATTTTCGCGGGGGGACTTCCTCGCCGCCGCAGGCGGGGAAGAGCGCTGCTCTATCTTCACCCCGTTAGACATGCCCCATGGGAGGAATCGAACCCCCATAACTGGCTTAGAAGTCCAGTGTTCTGTCTTCACCCCGTTAGATATCCCCCCGAGAGGAATCGAACCCCTATCAACGCCTTAGAAGAGCGTTGCTTTATCCATTAAGCTACGGGGGGTTATCTAACGGGGCAAGCTGAACTACAGGGGGATATGTCTAACGGGGCAAGTTGAGCTACAGGGAGAAATAATTTACAGACCTCTTAATATCTTTATGAGCTCTTCCTTTGAAACCTCTCTTTGCTCGCGCGTAACGAGATTCTTGAGCGCGAACACTCCTTTTGCCTTTTCATTCTCGCCGTAGATAATAACATATCCAATCTCCATTTTCACCGCGTATGCAAGCTGCGCCTGAAACGCCGTATCATCACCAAGATAAAACGACGTATTCACATTCGCCGCGCGAAGATCACGAAGAAGCTCTATATATTTTTCTCTCAATTGCGGAGAAAGATTCATGAGGAGCGCGCGGACCGTTGTTCGCTTTTTTTTGAGAACGCCAAGTTTTTCGAGCGCGGCGTACAAACGATCAACTCCCAAAGAGGCGCCGACAGCGGGAATTGGCTGACCGGTAAACTGCAAAACGAGATTATCATAGCGGCCGCCCGCGACAATACTTCCTATTCCCGAAACTGCAGGAAGCACAGTTTCAAATACAAACCCTGTATAATATCCGAGCCCGCGGACAATCAAATAGTCGATTTCCATTTTTGATTCTTCAACTCCAAGACCGCGCGCAGTCGAAAAAATTGCCTCGAGGTCCGCAAGACCCTCTTGTACAGTCCGGGCATTACGCGCGACTTGAGGGTTTTTTATAAACTCGGCGATTTTTTCTGAGGCCTTTTCCCCAAATTCTTTTTCAAGCTCTTTTTTCACTCCCGCATCCCCAATTGTATCCTTTTTATCAATAATGCGGAGCACGTCAAAAAGTTTTTTCTCCGGGAATCCCGCATACGCCGAAAGCCCATTTAAAATCTTTCGCGAATTCATCTTAATTCGAAAATCAGAGACGCCCAAATTTTTCAGCACATTGTAAAACACCGCAACAATTTCCGCATCCGCTTCAGCGCCGGACGCGCCAACAATATCAACATCCGCTTGCATGAATTCGCGATACCTGCCTGCTTGAGGCGATTCTCCGCGCCACACAGACCCAATCTGATAGCGCTTGAATGGTTTCGGAATTTCCGGATTTGCCGCGATAAAACGCGCAAGAGGCACAGTAAGATCAAATCGAAGCGATGAATCGGATTTCTTGTCCTGATCTTTACCGAAGGATTCTTGGGACCCCTTCACGTTGAATATAATCTTTCCGGATTCCTTCTCTCCCCCTGTGAGTACTTCAGTCCGTTCAACCGCGGGCGTCTCCAACGGATCAAATCCAAAATCCTCGAATGTTTTTCGAATTGTCTGGATCATTTTTGAGCGCTGGATAGCATCCGCAGGCCCGTAATCCCGAAACCCTCCGGGTAGCTCCGGCTTCACGCGCTTTTGTTTTTTCACTTTTATTTGCGCCATGATGGAAACAATACCATAAAACTGCGATTATCTCAAGGATTCAGAAGAAAAAAATGAAAAATTACGGTTGCAAAGCAGTTCAATTTTTGCTATTATTAATATAATACGCGGCGGCTATGGTGTAGAGGCAACACAGGAGCTTGTGGAGCTCTTATCACGGGTTCGATTCCCGTTAGCCGCCCAGTAAAATTGATGTTTCGAACTTCAATATTCGAATTTCGGATTTCATAATCATGGACATAGGAAAAATTCAAAACAGGGAAATCGTAGATGAAATGCGCGAGAGCTACCTCGACTATGCGATGTCTGTTATTGTCGCGCGTGCGCTTCCGGACGTCCGGGACGGACTAAAACCAGTGCATCGCCGGATTTTGTACTCCATGCATGAGCTCGGACTCGGACACTCCGCAAAATTCCGCAAATCCGCGGCAGTAGTCGGCGATACGCTTGCCAAATACCACCCGCACGGCGACGTTGCGGTGTATGACTCCATGGTCCGCATGGCGCAGGACTTTGCCATGCGCTATCCCCTGATCAACGGACAGGGAAATTTCGGATCAATCGACGGCGATAATGCGGCGGCTATGAGATATACCGAAGCACGGATGACCAAGCTTGCCGAGGAGCTTCTCAAAGACATTGAAAAAGACACGGTGAATTTCCGCGACAACTACGACAGCACGCGAAAAGAGCCCCAAGTCCTTCCCGCGGCATTTCCGAATCTTCTTGCAAACGGAACTTTAGGAATCGCGGTAGGCATGGCAACAAACATTCCGCCCCATAATCTCACAGAACTCATCGACGGACTCGTTCATATCATAGAAAACCCAAAGGCAACGTCGGATGATCTGATGGAATTCATCAAGGGTCCGGATTTTCCTACGGGCGGAATTATTTTTAATGCAAGCGACATCAGGCAGACCTACGCGACTGGCAAGGGAGCGATTTTATGCCGCGGCAAAGCGGAAATCGAGGAAGGCAAAAAAGGAACGTATCAGATCATCATCACGGAAATTCCCTACCAGGTGAACAAATCGGAACTCATCATCACCATGGCAAACCTTGTCCAGGAAAAACGGATTGAAGGCATCAGGGACATTCGCGATGAATCGGACAAAGACGGACTCCGAATTGCGATTGACCTGAAAACCGACGCCCAGCCCCAAAAAATCCTCAATAACCTCTATAGGCACACAGAACTTGAACGGAATTTCAATTTAAATATGCTCGCACTTGTCGACGGACTTCAGCCGCAGGTTTTGTCAATCAAAAACGTCCTTGAGGAATTCGTGAAGCATCGCGACGTGGTTGTGCGCCGAAGAACGGCGTTTGACCTTGCGCGGACAAAGGACCGAATCCATATTCTGGAAGGCCTCAAGAAAGCCCTTGACCATATCGACGCCGTCATCCAGACAATAAAGAAATCAGAAGATAAAGACGCGGCTCATGCAAATTTGATTAAGAAATTCGGGCTTTCGAACGCACAGGCAACCGCGATCCTTGAGATGCGCCTCTCTACCCTCGCCGGTCTTGAACGCCAGAAAATCGATGATGAGCTTAAAGACAAAACTGCTCTTGCGAAAACACTTGAAGCACTCCTAGAGGACCCGAAGAAAATTCTCGCGCTCGTCAAGTCCGAACTCCTTGATATAAAACAAAAATACGGCGATCTGCGCAAAACAAAAGTTGTAAAAACGTCACCAAAGGAATTTTCAGAAGAAGACCTCGTGCCCGAGGAAGAAGTTGCGGTCGTTGTCACGCGCGGCGGCTATGTGAAACGGATAAAACCAGACCAGTACCGCATGCAAAAGCGCGGCGGCAAGGGCCTTATCGGAATTGAAACAAAAGAAGAAGATGTTGTGGAACATCTCTTGATGTCCCATACGCATGCGGATGTCTTATTCTTCACGGACTCCGGAAAAGTGTATCAAGTAAAAGCGTATGAAATACCCGAGGGCACGCGAACCTCAAAAGGAAGACCGGTATTTAATTTTCTTTCCATAAGCCAGCAGGAGCGGATCACCTCGGTTCTCGCGATCCCGAAGGGAGAAAAATCAAAAGGGTATATCGTCATGCTCACGCGAAATGGTATAATCAAAAAAGTAGAAGCAACCACGTTTGAAAATGTCAGGCGTTCGGGGCTCATAGCCGTGACGCTAAAACAATCGGATACACTCGGATGGGCGCGCCACACCGCGGGTACTGACGACATTATCCTTGCCACGAAAAACGGCCAATCCATACGATTTTCCGAGCGCGATGTACGCGCAATGGGAAGACAAGCGGCCGGTGTCACCGGAATACGTCTCAAGAAAAGCGACGAAGTCGTTGGCATGGACATTATCCGCGGGAAAGAAGGCGAGGCCACCAATCTCCTGGTAATTATGGAATTGGGTCTTGGGAAGCAGACGCCCGTAAAGCAATATAAACGCCAGCGCCGCGGCGGATCAGGCATAAAAACCGCAAAGGTAACACAAAAAACCGGCCGCGTGGTAAATGCACGAATCATAAACCAAGAGCAATCGGAACTCATTGCGATCTCCCGAAAGGGCCAGGTCATCCGCACAATGATTGCCTCAGTTCCAACGCTCGGGCGCCGAACACAGGGAGTGCGCATCATGCGCATGGACCAAAAAGACGCGATTGCCTCGATAACAACTCTTTAATCAATGGAGGACACTAGATCCGGCGGAATGGAAAATTTCATCAGTCCGGAAAACGCGATCACTCATTGGGGTCTTAAAAAAGGCGACCACGTCGCCGATTTTGGGGCGGGGCACGGATACTTTACCATCCCGGTTGCCAAGATAGTCGGCAACGAAGGAAAGGTGTACGCCCTCGATATCCAAAAATCGACTCTTGACGTCATTCGCTCGCGGGCAAAACTTCTCCACCTCTTGAACATCGAATGCATATGGGCGGACCTCGAACACCCGGGCGGGTCAAAACTTAAAGAGGGCTATATTGACTTTGTCATTATCGCAAACATTGCCTTCCAAGCCGAGACAAAAGACGCTATGTTTAAAGAAGCGCATCGGATCCTCCGGCCCGGCGGGAGGATCGCGGTGGTTGAATGGGGCGAAAATTCACGAATGGGCCCGCCGCGGGAAATACGGATTCCTAAACGGAAAATTACGGAAATTGCACAGCTCACCGGGTTCCATTTTGAGGAGCAGTTTGACGCGGGTCGAGATCACTACGGCCTTATATTTGCGAAATAGCAATATCAAAACATTCCATGACCACAGGCCTTAAAATCGCATTTGTCGTATTTGCAGCACTCATTGTCATATTCTTTCTCATATTTTTCGGAATACTTCCTGGGAGGCGCGAGCCCCCTCCCCCCTCGGTTACAATCGAATTCTGGGGCACGGGAGACACACGAAACCTCTGGTCAAACATTATAAGTTCGTATAAAGAAGCGAACACCCACATTGCGATACAATATAAGGAAATCGACGAAGAAACGTATGAAGAATACCTCGTAAACCGACTTGCAGAAAACCAGGGCCCCGACATTTTCGTGCTGAAAAATTCATGGATCGAGAAACACAAAGACAAAATATCTACCCTCCCCGAAACCCCGCTTAACTTTTTCCCGAAGGATTTCCGCAGAATTTTTGTCGACGTCACTGCTGATGATCTCATCACTTCAAAAAGCAACATACTTGGCCTTCCACTCTACGTTGACACGCCCGCTCTTTTTTACAATAAAGACATTTTCAACTCGCGCGGCATCGCGGTCCCGCCAAAAACCTGGGACGACGTTGTGGAGGCGTCGAAAACGCTCACCGAGCTCACGCCGGTGGGAGACATCATCCGCGGCGGATTTGCGTTCGGTTCCGCAATCAACATCGAGCACCTCTTAGAAATACTATCATCCCTTATTTTCCAATCCGGCGATAAAATCACTGACGGATCCGAGATTGACCTCGACTCTCCAGCGGAGCAGGCACTTTCATTCTATACGTCGTTTGCCGATCCGACAAAATCCCACTATTCATGGAATATCCGCATGAAGAATTCCCAAGATGCCCTCGCCGACGGCACTGCCGCGATGGCAATCGGCCTTGCCTCAGACATCGACCGCATCAAGGCGAAAAATCCGCATTTAAACCTCGGCGTATCCGCATTTCCCCAGCAGAAAAATGCGGGTACCCCCGTTGTCTACGGAACGTACTATTTTCCAACGGTCTCAAAATCGTCACAAGCGCCGGAAGAGGCATGGAGGTTTCTTTTGTATGCCTCTTCCCAGGGACCCGCGCAATCGTATATCGGCGCAGGATCGCGCGCGCCTGCGCGCCGAGACCTTATCCAGCAGGGAACGCTTTCTCCGGAACTTGAAGTATTCTACTCGCAAGCGCTTATTGCGAAAAGCTGGCGTATTCCGGATGAAAAAATCGCGGAACGCCTTATTCGCGACATGGTGGAGACGGTTATTCTCAAAACCGCAACCGCGTCAAAGGCGCTCTCTAATTTCCGTCAAAAACTTCAGATTATTATGGTACGATAGGGATATGAAAAAGCGCCGACTTTTGTTTACGCTCCCGATTTTCGCAATCACGCTCATTGCTATTTTTACGCTTTTTTTAGCGCCCACAGACGCCGCGTTCGGACCCTTTAACCCGCTTCCTCCAAAAATCGTTCCGGACTGCAACATTACCCTGCGATCCGGCGATCAGATCACCGGACTCGGCACAATCTGCACGTTTTGCGATTTTCTCACACTCACTCAAAACATTTTAAATTATACCTGGTGGCTTATAACGCCCATTGTCATCGTGATTGCGCTCATCTGGGGAGGCGCGCTCATGTTCATCTCGTCAACGCAGGGCAACGTCACCCTAGCCCAAAAGGGGAAGAAAATAATTTTCAATACGCTCATTGGGTTTGTCCTGGTATTCGGCGCCTGGCTCATCATTGATACGGTAATAAAAATACTTGGAGGGAAAATGGCGGTAAGCGTTGGGGGCGTACGCGATGGTTTCGGCCCGTGGAACAAAATTACATGCGTCGCGCCTGTGGTAAGCACGACACTCCCGCCGCCGGGCGAGCCGCAACCGCCTCCCGCGTCTGTTGGTACAGAACAGGCACTCGCAAAGGCGCTTTTTGAAGCCGGGCTTTGCGGCGGGACCGCATCATGCGGAAGCGTAAACGCTTGCACCACGCTTCGGAATGTTTCGCAAGGATTTCCGCCGCCGGTCTGCTTCAGCGGCTGCACGTCTTCCTCGGTCTGCCCGACAAACCCAGACACGCATTTGAGCATTCCGATGCTTCAGACGCTCGATACGCTTTACAAAGAGAACTTGAAGTTTGGAATTACCTCCCTCACCACCGGCTCACACTCAACTAACTCAAAGCACTACCAAGGAAAGGCGGTGGATCTTGTTGCGAGGCAACCAACAACCTATGTTCTTTTGGCATCCGCATTGCGAAACCGAGGAGCAACCCTTGTTCAGTGTGAGAAGAACGGGGTAGCGGTAAGTTGCGCGGGCGACGCTATCGACCACGTCCATGCAGAATTTCCATAGCTCTTGTGAATTCCCCGGCTTTCCTTCCACCCAACAAACGAATAGAATAAAACCATGGAATTCATACCTTCCGTATTCCTCATATATTTAATCAACTTCTATCTTCTCACGGATGAACTTCGGGATCTCTAGTCCGCGTTTCTTGCGGAGGATCGGGGTGTGGAAAATCGCCTTGTTTTCCGGTGTTTTTTTCGCTATGATTGCGCTATCGGCCGACACGGTTGCGCTCGAAATCAAAAACCCGATTACGTCACCAACTCTCCAGGACCTCATTGTCAAGCTCTCGGAAGGTCTTTTGAAGATCGTCTTCATACTCGCTCCTGTTTTCATCATCATCTCCGGCTTCCGATTTCTGATAGCGTCTTCAACCGGAAACCAAGCAGGCCTTACGATGGCAAAGAAGCTATTCATGTGGACTTTGGCCGGCACCGCGATCATTGTCGGAGCGAGTGTAATCGCAACTGTAATCGTCAACTTTGCAAAAGGGCTTTAAAAGGTCGAAGCAAAAATAGTGGCTACGAATCACATAAAACATATTAAATTAAAACATATTTTATGAGAACACGAACATTTATCTATCCAGCGTTTCTCGCAGGAGTTGCGAGCGTCCTTCCGTTTGTTGCATTCGCGCAATCAACAATCGACTCCCTGCTCACGCGCGTCCGGACAACCGCAACATTTATCATCGGCCTCCTTTTCATTGTCGCGACCCTGGTGTTTCTCTGGGGGATTGTGCAATTCATAGCAAGCGCAGGAGACGAAGCAAAACGAAAAACTTCAAAGGGCCTTATGACGTGGGGCATTATCGGACTTGCGGTCATGGCCGCGGCCTGGGGCATTACGCAGGTCTTAGTGGACTATTTCCTTGTTCCGGCAGAGGGTCCGTTCTTCCGGCGATATCCGACACCACGCCTCTAGCCGCGTGTAAACCCCGTTACTTGACCACAAGGCATTAAACCCTACGGTAAATACAACTAATTACCACAGCAACCTTGCTGCAAGATCGCAGGACATTCAAGTAACGGGGTAAAGATTCGACTCGAGGACACCCCTACGATACTCTCGTAGGGGTGTCGCATACCTACCAATATGAGCTGTACAACAATCGACTGTATTCTCACAAAAATCAAGGTTGAAGTCCTTGATCCCGTAATTACGATTCTTTTCGTACTTGCAACAATCTTCTTTCTCTGGGGCGTTATCCAGTACGTTATCGGAAGCCAGGGAAACGAAACAAAACTCGCCGCAGGGAAAAAAATGATGTTTTGGGGCATCATCGGCCTTACCATTATGGCATCCGCCTGGGGAATCGTTAAAATCATTTGCGACTTTTTTGGAACATGCGGACCTGCTACGCTTTTGCCACCAACGTAATAATTGAGTACACTCATATTTCCCAGCAATGAATCCCGTTAGAGATGTAACCATGCTTCTATGATCGAAAACTGTAAAACTCAATGGGAATCTACATTTTTAGTGAATACATCAGGAACTAAATCTCTAACGGGATGAAAAGACCACTTCCGGCAATCGTGTTGGGACTTATATTCACGGCGTATGCGGCTCCCGCGTATGCCGCGTCAAAACTCAACTCGATCCTCACGTCAATAATCAACACGTTCAACACCGTCATCGGGATCCTTTTTATCATCGCAACGATCATTTTTTTCTGGGGAATTATACGCTATCTTGCGTCTGCGGGCGACGAAAAGGCAAAAACTGACGCGCGGCGCCTCATCACGTGGGGGATCGTCGGTCTTGCGGTCATGGCGTCGGCCTGGGGAATCGCAGAAATTCTTGACGCATACTTTCTTATACCATTCGGCGGAATACGCCTCGGATACTAGCTTCAAGAACAATATCCCTCGAACCGCGAGGTTTTTTGTTTGCATTTTTACGGGATTTTCGTTAAAATTTGGCCTGTGACGCCTCCGTGGCGAAATCCCATACTAATGAATGAAGTATGGGACAAGCTGGCAGATTTACCCCGCACTAATTTTGCCGAGGTGGCGGAACTGGAATACGCGCTAGCCTTAGGAGCTAGTGTCCGAAAGGACTTGTGGGTTCAAATCCCACCCTCGGCATAGGCAAAATTTAGTGCGGGGCGCGCGGGGTTTAGAACCCTGTGGGGTAAAACCCGTGAGAGTTCAACTCTCTCCCCTCGCACACACCGAGATGCCTGCGCCCGAGTAGTTCAACTGGCCCTCCCACCTTTTGCCAGAGTAGTTCAGTGGTAGAACGCAACCATGGTAAGGTTGATGTCGGGAGTCCGATTCTCCCCTCTGGCTTTTTGAAAAGATGGGAGGGTGCAGTAAGGATTAGACAAGAGTTCGACTCTCTTCTCGGGCTTGACAAGAAAATTTGTCGCAGTCGAAATTTTATATTCATCATTAATAATTTGTAATTCTTACACCATGCCGCAGCCAAATCTCATTAAGCTCCAATGCACAAAATGCAAACGCCTGAATTACTGGACCAGCAAGAATAAAAAGAAGGTTGAGCGGAAAATCGAATTGAAGAAATATTGTAAGTGGTGCAGAAAACATACACCACACAAAGAAACGAAGAAATAGAGGGCTAAATTAACCCCGCCTCGGGCGGGGTTAATCGCCCGAACATTTTGTTCTACAAAATGTTTTAGGGGGATTAGTTAAGTGGTATAACGGGCGTCTCCAAAACGCCGGTCGGGGGTTCGATTCCCTCATCCCCCGTCTTCGCACACTGAAGCGAACTGCGACGTACAAAACCCGCATCAACATGCAAAATCAATTCAAAGGATTCTTTAATTTCATCCGCGAACAGGGAGTTGTCGGGCTCGCTGTTGGTTTTATGCTTGGCGGCGCAGTATCAAAAGTCGTGACCGCGCTCATCACCGACATCATTAATCCGCTTATAGGCGCGATATTTGGAACAACCGGGGGCTTGAAAAACGCGGCAATAGAGATCGGACAATCAAAAATCCTCTGGGGCGATTTTGTGAGTGTTGCGATTGACTTTCTTGTGATAGCGCTTGTCGTATACTTCGGCGTAAAAATAATCGGCATAGAGCGGCTCGACAGAAAGAAAGAGTGATCATATGAAAATGCTTTTGCCGACCATATCACTTGCTGCAATTGTTCTCGTTGCCGGCCTTTTTTCTTTTGTGGGAGGTTTTTTTATTATCCACGGTTTTTTCTCCGACGCCCCATTTGTGCCGTCAAGCAGCAAAAAGCGGCGCGCAATGCTCGATCTTGCTCGCGTTCATGCAGGCGAAACAATCATTGACGCGGGATCGGGAGACGGATCGCTTGTAATCGCCTCCGCAGGGCGCGGCGCGCACGCAATAGGGATTGAATCCAATCCCCTGCTCGTCTTCTACTCCCGTATACGCATTCTCCGGAATACCGAGCGCAGAAACATCACAATAATCCGCGGAAATCTTTTTTCTCAACCTTTTCACTCGGCAGACATACTGTTTCTATATCTTTTCCCCAAGACCATCGAGAAACTGAAAGAAAAACTGGAAAAAGAACTGAAGCCCGGCTGCCGCGTCGTATCAAACACATTCCCCATTCCGGGCTGGACTCCGGAAAAAGAACAGGACGACGTTTTTCTCTACATAAAAAGAGAAAAATCCTCTACAATATAATAACGCTATGAAATCAAGCAAAGAGCTTATCGACTATCTAATAGAAAGAAAAATCCTCAAAACACCGAGGATCATCGAGGCGTTTCGCGCGGTTGACCGCGCCGCATTCGTTTTGCCCGAATACAAAGACGAGGCGTATGAAAACCACCCCCTACCGATCGGCGAAGGGCAGACAATATCCCAACCCGAGACCGTCGCATTCATGCTTGAAAAACTCGACCCCGCTGCGGGCGAAAAAATCCTTGATGTGGGATCCGGCTCGGGATGGACGACCGCGCTTCTCGCAGATATCGCGGGCGACTCCGGAAAAGTTTTCGGGATCGAACGAATCCCCTCTCTATGCGAATTGGGCAGAAAAAATCTCGAAAAATCCGCGGCCGCGGGACGCGCAAAAATAATGTGCGGCGACGGAACAAAAACAGTAAAAGATGAAGGCCCGTTTGATAAAATTCTCGCAAGCGCCGAGGCGCACGACGCCATTCCCGAAGAATGGAGGCGCAAACTCAAACCCGGCGGAAAGATTGTGGCGCCCGTAGACGGCGCAATCGTTATTCTCGAGAAAAAAAGCGCGGATGAATGGGATGAAAAAAAATTCCCGGGATTTGCCTTTGTCCCGCTCATTCGTGGTGGAAAAAACCCCGAAGATACCCCGAGGGGAAAAATCCCATTTCTCGAAACAAAACCCGGGACGCGAATATTACGAATTTTCATCGTTTTTTTGGGAATCATAATCCTTCTCATGCTCAACGAAATCTACTACCCCCATTCTTCGTTTGATGGAAAGAAGCGAATCGCCATTCCGCAAGGAGCCGGTTCGCGTGTAATCGGCGCGGAGCTAAAAAAAGAAGGCGTCATTCGCTCAAGGTGGACGTTTGTCGCATACGTTACTTTGCGTGGCAGCGCATCCGACCTCAAGCCCGGCGAGTATACGTTTTTCTCTGATATGGATATTCCGGAGATAACAAATGACTTAATTCGGGGGGGCGCAACGGAAATTCTCCTTACCGTGCCGGAAGGATGGGCCGCCGCCGATATAGCGAAAAAACTAGAAAGCGAAAAAGTTGTCACCGCGCGGGAATTTTTGAGCGCCGCGGGATACCCGAATACCGACTATCGCATTGACCAGAAACTCCCTTTGCCCGAGACGCGCGCCGACACATTCTCATTTTTGGCGGACAAGCCGTGGTACATTGGATTTGAAGGATACCTTTTTCCCGATACCTATCGCATTTTCAGGAACTCAGAGCCGCGAGAAATAATTGAGAAAATGCTCGAAAACATGGACGAAAAACTCACGCCGGATCTCCGGGAAGAAATCGTACGACAGAAAAAAAGCATTTTTTCAATCATAACGATCGCTTCTCTTATTGAAAAGGAAGTCCGCATAGATGAAGATCGAGCGATTGTTTCGGGCATATTCTGGAAGCGGCTCGAGCGCGGAATGCCCCTTCAAGTAGACGCAACGATTAACTACATCACCGGCGGGAAAGACCCGAGCGCAACGCGGGAAGAAACCAAAATCAATTCGCCATACAATACATATCTTTATCACGGGCTTCCTCTTGGCCCTATCGCAAACCCGGGGCTTTCCGCAATCCGCGCCGCAATCTATCCAAAAAAATCGCCGTATCTCTTCTATCTTTCAACACCCGACGGCACAACCATCTTCTCCCGCACGCTCGACGAGCATAACGCCGCAAAACGAAAATATTTGCGATAAATCGAGAGTATAAATTTAAATGCATTTGGTACTCTTCATAATTGAGGAAGCGTGTATATTTTTAACAAATTCAGAGGAACCAGGGACTTGACTTCTATCGTGGTTCAGCTATACTTCCTTTACTTTCCAAAGACAGTCGGCAAACCATCCTCCTTCGCTTAAAGCTTCGGAGGACACGTAAGTCCGGCCGAGGAAGAAAGGCCCGCGAGGGCGCTTCTTTGGTCGCTTATATAAGCGATTTTTCGTTATTTATGCTCACAAAAGCACAAAAATCAAAAGTAGTTGAAGAACTTGCCGAGCGCTTTAAAAAGCAAAAAATCGCTATTTTCAGCGATTTTCGGGGGGTTTCTGTGTCAAAATCGCAAGAACTTCGGCGGGGCCTGAAAAAAGAGGACGGTGAGTTCAAGGTAACAAGAAAAACCCTTTTTGACCGGGCGCTTGAAGCAATCGGAATAGATTTTTCGACAAAGAAGCTCGACGGGGAAATCGGCGTTGCGTTCGGCTATGGCGATCAGGTCGCCCCGGCGAAGCTCCTTGCGAAATTTTCAAAAGATAATGAGACATTCAAGATTCTGGGCGGAATTCTTGATGGAAAAGTGCTTAAAAAAGAAGAAGTAATCGCCCTCTCAAAACTTCCTTCGCGGGAAACGCTTCTCGGGCAGCTCGTGGGAACGCTCTTATCCCCTGTCCGCGGGCTTGTAACGGTTCTCGGCGGAAATATGAGAAATCTGGTCGTAGTGCTTAATCAAATAAAAGATAAGAGATAAGGTGCCAATAATGCGAATAAAGTGCTAATCTACAAATAGAATTATTCGTTATTTGTAGATTCGCATATCATTTGCAGATTTGCATCATATTAGTATGGATAAGGAAAAATTTATCGAGGCGGTTGAAAAAATGTCCGTACTCGAGCTCTCGGAGCTTGTAAAAGCCCTTGAGGAAAAATTCGGCGTATCAGCATCAATGCCTATGATGGTCGCGGCGTCTCCGGCGGCTGGTGGCGGCGAAGCGGCTCCGGTGGAAGAAAAAACAAGTTTCACGGTTGAACTCACCAATGGAGGAACGCAAAAGATAAATGTCATCAAAGCGCTTCGCGAAGTCACGTCGCTTGGACTGAAAGAAGCGAAAGATCTCGTTGACGGCGCCCCGAAAGTTGTGAAAGAGGGCGTGTCAAAAGAAGAAGCCGCAACAATGAAGAAAAAACTCGAAGAAGCAGGAGCAAAAGTGACTCTCAAATAATGGGAGTCGCTTTTTTCCTGCAAACATCTATGACAGAAATCTTAGAAAAACTCTTTGAATCAGATCCAAAAGTGCGGATTTTACGCATATGTATGCGAAATTCTGAAGATTCCTTCACCCGCGAAGACCTAGCGAAGCGGAGCCAACTGCGGCCGCGTGTAGTTTCACAAGAGCTTGAAAAACTTGTGCGCATCGGCGTCATCGGACACGGTACCGCCCGGATAACTGAGGAAAAAATACAAAAGAAAAAGCACGGGAAAAAATACAAGATAAAAATAATCACGAAATCACGAAAGACAAAAGTATATTTCGCAAACAAGAATCTCGAGATATTCCCCGAACTCCGAAATCTCATATCAAAAGCATCGGTTGCGTCAAAGCGGGAAATAGCAGGCAAGGTTAAATCACTCGGAAATATCAAACTCGCTCTTGTCTCCGGAATATTCATTAACAATCCAAATTCCCGGACGGACCTTCTGATAGTCGGCGATAAAGTATCAGTGAAAAAAGTGAACTCATTCCTTTCGAAGATCGAGGCTCAACTGGGAAAATCAATTCACTATACCCTTATGGACACAAGCGAATTCAAATACCGAATGAATATGTACGACAGATTCTTACGGGACATTCTTGAATTTCCTCATGAAAAACTGATAAACCGGGTTAATATATAGGGAACACGAAATACTTTGTATAACAGGTTCACTCGGTCGAAGAGAAAATTGATATTTTCTCTCCTCTCTCGCTGCCAGTTATAGAACAAAAATATCCTCCGACGGAACCGTCGAAGGATATTTTTGTTTGCGCTTCGCTCGGCAAAAAGTTACAATGAATACTGATACTTCAAAATGAACAATAAAGTGAGAAACCGATTGTTTATCGTTTCGCGGGACTTTACCTTGAAAGCCGAATACAAAGTTGGCGATTAGCTCAGTCCCGACGCACATTATCGAATTTATAATTAAGAAGTCGGGGAGCCGACCGAAGCGTCGGCTTGGTAGAGCGTTGCATTTTCACCCCGTTGCAATTTTAAGGACACTTAGTTCAGTGGCAGAACGTCGCATTCATTTACCATTCCACCTTTAGGCAAGGGCGCATAGCTCAGTGGTAGAGCGTTGCATTCACATTGCAAAGGTCGTAGGTTCGATACCTACTGCGCCCAAGGAAAAAAGGTGTGGGGTTGCACGCCGGCCTTAGGTTCAATCCCTATAGTGCCCAGACAAAAAAGCGACGGGGCAAACATTGCAAAGGTCACTGGTATGAAAAAAAGCAAGTGTTCCACGTTTGACAAACTCGGTAGATCAATCAGGAATGTTAAAAAGCTCCAAAAAAGATTTGGCATGAAATTTACGATGTAAAAAAGTGAACACTATCGGACATCTTCAGATATAGGACAAAGGTGCACAATCTTGTGTATAAATATGTCCTTTTGTGGATAATGTCTCTTAGATGTAAAACGTGAAACTATGTTGTGTTACAATGGCAACACTTTTTGAAGAGTAAAACGGGAAACAATGCCATCACAAAAGCGTAAATTTGGGGATATAGGCGAAAAAGAGGCCGAGAGCTTTTTAATAAAGACCGGATATAGAATTATAGATCGGAACTATCGGATAAAGAACCTTGGAGAAATTGATTTGGTTGGAGAGAGAAAAAAGAAGTTATTCTTCTTTGAAGTAAAAACAAGAGACCTTAAGCACGAGTTAAACTTCCCGATTGGGTTCAGTATAGATAATAAAAAACGACGTAACTTGAAAAGAATCTGCCAGCTATACCTGGCTGACAAAAAATTGTCGAATAAAGAATGGCAGGTAGATGCAATCTTTGTAAAAGTTGATTTTGACAATAAAAATCATATGATTGAGCATCTTGAAAATATCCTTTGGGAGAGGTATTATTGAGTGAAACGTCGTGAAGTGTAAAACGTGGAACATCGAGATGTAGCTCCGACGTAAAGTCGGAGTCCCGACCGAACGTCGGGATATACCAATAATACGTCTGCTTCTTACCCCGCCGGAAGTTTACCGGGCCGTAGTATACCGGTAGTACGAGCGCTTTGGGAGCGCTTAGACTGGGTTCGATTCCCAGCGGCCCGAAGGAAAAGTGGAGAATAGACCAAGTTCTCTATCGATCTTCGACCCTGAGGCCTCAGACCGAAGGGCTGACGAATCTGCGCCCCGAAAGATAAGAATGATTGCGGGTGTTGTATAGTGGTAATACGCGACCCTTCCAAGGTCGAGCCGGGGGTTCGATTCCCCCTACCCGCTCGGTCAAAACTAAAATATCCATCAGCAAGATGGGTATTTTAGTTTGGACTGAATAGTATGGTAGGAGAATCGAAGGGTATTTCAAAACGTGAATGTCTTCACGTTTTGAAAACCCGGGCTTTGAAGGAGGAGTGAGCCGTGCGGAGCACGTGCGAACGACGGGTGAAAAGGATTCCCCCTACCCGCTCTTTACTGAAAAATAGAACCCTAAGTGCTATTTTTCCTTTTGGAACTTGAAAATCATAGATGACTTGACAAAACCGACAAATACATTGTATTATATCCTCAGTTTTCTAGTATGGAGGGATTATGTTTCTTTTAGAGGTACAAGATGGGGAGAAGTCTGATGCCTTCATATTGGAAACTCGGGATACAAAAAAATATATCGAAATACTTGTGCGCGCGGCAATCGTCTGCAACGGAGTATTACCAGGAAACACTGGAAAGGAATTGATGATGCGCGAGTTTCTTCGTTCTGCGCGCCGATTTGATCGCATACTCGACCGAAGAAGTAGATGGTGCGTTGAATATTCATTCATGCGCCGTGGACGGAGAGTGTGCGTATCGCTCACTTTTGACGAAAAGCTCTTCCCAGTCCTTCTTTCGGTCCCGCTCGACACCAGAGGGCATAGAACATATATCTACTAATCCCCGAAAAAGGGGATTTTGTAATGAAGAAGACGAGGTTTCAATATAACAAAAAATATGAAATCCCGGGACTACCGAGATTTATATTCATAATTTCAATCGCTACTTTACCGCCGCCTTCAGCCCCTTTCCTGCTCTGAATTTCGGGGTCTTTGTTTCGTTGATTTGAATCTTTTGGCCGGTCCTGGGATTTACCCCTACGCGGGCTGTTCGCCGCTTTACAAGAAAATTCCCAAAGCCGGAGATCGCGACTTCCTCGCCTTTTGCGAGCGCATTCGTGATTGTTTCAAAAACCGCATCCACCGCGTCCTCCGCGGTCTTTTTCGTCCCGTAACAAAAATGGCATACATAGGGAATTTTTTTATCCACACTATACAAACGATCATTTTCATACCACAATACTTGAAATAAAAGGTGATTCCCTGTATACTTAAAAAGATTTTTCAACTCACATGAAAAAGTTTTCAAAAAACGCGATTTGGGCGGTTGTCATCATTTTTTCGCTTATGGTGTTCTATTCGCTTGTCGCCGGACAATTCCAAGAGACGAAGGAGATACCCATTTCGGATCTTGTCGCAAAAATCAATGCGGGCGAGGTCGCCGAAATTTCAATTGTCGACTCGACTCTTGAAATCAAACTGAAAAACGGCGAAGAGATGAAAGCGGAGAAAGAAACCGAGGCGGGCCTTTCAGAAACACTCAAGAACTATAATGTAGACCCGGAAAAACTCAAGGAAATCAGAATAGGGGTTGAAAACAGGGGAGTGATGAATTTTGTCCTCGGATTTTTGCTTCCCATTATGGGGCCGGTTCTCCTGATAGGATTTTTCATCTGGTTTACGGCGCGCCAAGTCCAGCGCGGGAGCATGCAGGCATTCACCTTCGGCCAATCACGCGCACGACTTATCACGCCTGACAACGCGAAGGACCGGGTGACATTTCAGGACATCGCCGGAGTAAAAGAAGCAAAAGAAGAACTCAAGGAAATCGTTGACTTCCTTAAAAATCCGAAAAAATTTCTTGATATCGGAGCAAAAATTCCAAAGGGCGTATTGTTAATCGGCGTTCCGGGTTCCGGGAAAACGCTCCTTGCGCGAGCGGTCGCGGGAGAGGCGGGCGTGCCCTTTTTCCACATGTCGGGATCGGAATTCATTGAAATGTTCGTCGGAGTCGGCGCGTCTCGGGTCCGCGATACGTTTCGCCTTGCAAAAAAAGCCGCACCGTCAATAATTTTTCTTGACGAGATTGATGCGGTCGGCCGCATGCGTGGCGCAGGAATCGGCGGAGGGCATGACGAACGCGAACAGACATTAAACCAATTACTTGTCGAAATGGACGGGATGGAGACCGACGACCGCGTTATTATGATCGCGGCGACAAACCGTCCCGACGTGCTTGATCCCGCGCTCCTGCGGCCCGGACGATTCGATAGGCGCGTTCTCCTCGACCTTCCCGACATTCAAGACAGAATCGAAATCCTTAAAATACACTCAAAAAACAAGCCGTTTGACCATGACGTTGACCTGAAAGAAAAGTCCTTTTGGGCCCCGAGCGAAAAAGCAAAATCCTTTCTGAGAAAGAAAAGAAAATATCTGCCTATCATGAAGCAGGCCATGGCCTTGTCGCGGCGTCTCTCCCAAATGCCGATCCGGTCCACAAAATAACGATCGTTCCCCGTGGCCGAACAGGAGGATTTACCATGAAACTCCCGTCGGAAGACCGTCATTACTACTCCCGTTCTCAATTCCTGGATGAAATCGTGGTGTCCCTCGGCGGATACGTAGCAGAAAAGATGGTTTTCGGAGATCTCACGACCGGCGCATCGGATGACCTTAAAAAAGCAACTGATATTGCGAGAAATATTGTCACGCGCTACGGGATGTCGGATAAAATAGGGCCGATCGTTCTCGGAGACCAAGAAGAACTCATCTTTTTGGGAAGAGAAATTTCAACAGAAAAAAATTACTCGGAAGAAACAGCACGGGTCGTTGACCAAGAGGTAAAACGCATTCTTGACGAGGCGCAAAAAAAAGCGAACGCTATTATCACGAAAAAGCGGGCGAAGCTCGATGAAATCGCTCAAATCCTCATCGAACGAGAAACAATCGAAAGGGAAGAATTCGAGCGAATCATAAAAGGCGCGAGCGCGGAAAAACCACACGCGCAAAAACCTTCGGCCCCGGTAAAATAGACATCCGGGCGCGGGCATGTAGCTCAACGGTAGAGCAATCGCCTTATACGCGATTGGTTCCTGGTTCGAATCCAGGCATGCCCACCACCAAAAAACACCCCCAGGGGTGTTTTTTGGTGGAATTATACAACTCTGCTCGAACATTTTTTAACAAAAACCCCAGTAGAGATTTCTCTCATACTGGTTGAAGGGGGAAAATTGCCTGCGGGCAGTCCCGCGAAGCGGGACTTGGGGTGGGAAGCGGCTCCGTCCCGCCAGAGGCGGGAAGCCAAAGCCCGCAAAAATCACAAGGAAGTGATTTTTGCGGGGGTTAGCGCAATTCCTTCTCAATATCTTCAATTTCTTTTCTCACAGACTCCTCCGCGTCGTCCAAATCTTTTTTGAGACGTTTGATAAGTTTTTCTTCCTCTTCCGTAAGCTCACGTTTATTTTTAGTTTTCTCAAGCATTTTAACTTGCTCGCGAATATCCTCTTTGAGCAAATCAAACGCCTTATGAAGGGCCGATTCCGTCTCACGCACTTCTTTCTTCAATCTTTTTCTAAACAGTGAAAATTTGTGCCATCCATACCAACTAACGAATAAAAACAAGATGATGAGCGCTACAAACGGTACCACCACCGCAAGCAAGCTTACTACCCATGACCCTACCTGCAGGAATGCGGGGCGCTTCACCGCGATAATTAGTTTTTCGGACGGCCCACTTTTTGCGCCACGCTCATCAACCACTTCTGTCCAAAGCGTATATGCGCCGTCGCGCAATCTCTCGTCGGAAACAAAAATGAATTTCCCGTCTTGGTCACTTCGTACCGGAAAAGCTTTAGATTCGTCATTTTCTCTTTGCAACCAAACAATTATTTGAGAGTTTGGGTATTGGTTTTCGCCTTTAACCGTCAAGATACTGCCGCTTTCCAACTCTTGTTGATATTCGGTGAATGCCGGTTCTTTTAATGGTCTTATAATAAACTCTTCGGTCGCCATCGCGTAATTCCCAGCTTTATCAAAGGCCTGGACTAAAATGTTGCGCTTCCCCGGCGCCTGAGGAAGAAGGGTGTAGGGATTGCTTTTTACAATTTCCGGTGCCACGGAAAAGAAATCGCCTTCGCCGATTTTAATCTTGTAATAATCTATCCCGGAAAGAGAGTCGGTGGTGTCAAATAGCGCGACTGGCCGAGGATTGTCGGTCTCATTGCCGTCAACAAAGTTTATTGTAAACGGCTCCGGCGGCTGTGTGTCAATCTGGAATCTAAAATGAGAAACCGCTCTCCAGCCGCTTGCATCGCGCAATCGGACATGGAAATACCAAGTGCCATCCGCCAAATCCGTTATTTCTTTAGAGCTTATGGGGGTGGTATAGGTTACTGTAGGAATTTCGTTAGGGATTTTCCCAACAAGGAGACGCACGCCAGTTACCCCGGAGGGCACATTCCAATTAAACTGGGCGACGCTCTCTTGATACCATTTGTTTTGGTCAGGATGGGTTGTGGAAGTAATTTCTGGAGCTTGAGACGTGCCTGCTATTTCAGAAGGAGTAGTTGCTTCGGACGCTCCCGGGCCGACTATCCCCAGAGTAAAGTTTGCGGTTCCAAAACTTGCTAAAATGTTGGTTCCCTTGCCGTCATTAGCGAGCGCCGATCCAGAAGAAAAACTTACGGGTGCTGCTCCAGCCACTTTAACGCGGAAAGTGACGCCAAGGATTTTCCCGGAAGCGCCGGTAAAACCCGGGTTTAACACAATTCCCTCAAAATTAACCGTGCCGGCGCTGTTAGAAAATGTCGGCTCTTGAACCCACAAAGTAAAAATCGAGCCGGCTTTAGAAAGAGAGATAACCTCCAGCTTATCTTGCGGGAACGAAATCGCGCCCGAAGCCGCATTCATTGCCTGATCGGCGCTCGAAACATAAACACTTACCGTAAATGAGGTGCCAACCGCATGCGTTCCTGAAGAAGGAGAAAAATACAAACTTGCCGCTTGAGCGGTTACGGGGAAAATGCCAAAAATTACAAATAGCAACGCGCCGCCGATCAATGGACTTTTTATTTTTTTAAATATCTCCTCCATAAAAATTTTTTGATAGCGTAAGCAATAACGAGCCCTAATGTAATTATAAGCCAATTCTCGTAATTTTCGTACCATCCAAGCGGATTTTGCGGTAGAATTTTTTCAATTCGCGCATTGCCGGCTTTATCAATCGCTTTTATAAAAATATAACTTCTCAATTTCTGATCTTGCAATGCGTACGGACTTTCCGCCGAAATCCATTTCGCAAAGATATCAAAAATCCTTTGCCGCGTTTCTTTTATTTCGTAGCGGTCAATGCCTGATTTTTTATCCTGCGTCGCAAAAACCAAGAACCATTTACCGTCAAATATGCTGGAGTCGGCCGCAATTTCTGGCACAAACGACTCGGACGGCTCACTGTCTTTTTCTTCTTTTTTGGGCGGCAAAGACAAGGCCTGGCTTGTAACAACGATTTCAAGAGGAGAAACGGAAATATCAGCCGCAGTACCATTACCGTCATTCAAGAGAGCTTTTATATTTTGCATCTCCAGTTTTCCATTGCCTTCGTTCTTCGCCAAAAAAGTAATTCTGAAGATGAGTCCTCTTTTGCCAACAAATCCGCCCGGCGTGATGCCGGAAAAAATGATTTCATTTTCGACACGACGCGACGGCCGCTCTACCCAAAAATTAACAATGGAATTTCCGTCATTTAATTCTTTGAACTCCAAAATGTCGGCCGGAAATCGCAGAATGCCTTCAACGGCATTGATATTTTCGCTTTCCGCACTCAAGAAAACGCCGACTTCAAACTCCGTATTCGCTTTAACTTTTCTGGTATCGGCGTCATAAAAAATCTCCGCCGCAAAAAGGTGGTACGGAAAAAGAAATGCTATGCTTAAAAAAATAAAAAAAAACTTTTTCATATTTGATTTATCCCGTCCACTGGGTAGTAGAAGTTCGGCTGGGCGCCTTTGGCGCTATATTGCCGAAGGCAAGCCGAACTTTCACTACCCGGTCCAATAAAACGCCATAATGCTAAAATCGATCAAATCTACTTTACCGTCGCCATTCAAATCAACTGAAGCAGGGGGCGATGACCGCTTGTACCAATATGCGGCGATGGAAAAATCAACGAGGTTAACTCGCCTATCATTGTTCATATCGCCTTTCGTGACAACCTTAGGCAATTCGGCCGCAATATTTTTTGTGCCAACGAGAAAGCTGATGGCCTTGCTAAAAGAACTAATCGCGCCTTCTTTGGCTACTTTTGATTTTGTGAAATGCTGACCCATATCCAGTTGAGTAGTATCAAAATTGTAAAGATACGCGCCATTTTGATCGGCAGAGGTTTTTCCAAAAAATTCTTCTTCTGAACTGATGGCAACGGTAATCTCTCCGTTTGGCACGCTTTGTCCAAAAATCGCAATGTTATCGCCCCGCTTCACCTCGCTTTTATCAACCGCGATGGTCGGCGCAATAAAAATGCCGCTCACGAAACTCGTGGCGCCGCTCGTCACGCTCACGGGAAAAGTTAAAAGAGACGACCTGATGCCTTTTGAATCTTCGCTATAGACGGCGAAAATATAATTTCCGCCCGAGAGCCCGGAAAGCTTCATTGAAAAACCGGCATCGCCGCCGGCAACCGCGGTGGCCGCGATTTGCGCGTCTTTCAGGAGTGTTACGACGTTTTTCGGATAAGCCCGACCGGAAAAGACAACGCTCGTTACCGGCGCGATGATGCCACCCCCGCCGCCTCCGCCTCCGCCTCCGCCCCCACTACTACCATTACTACTAGATTGCTGCTGCGCGGGAGCAGTTCCCAAAAGCGAGAATGTACTGAATTGCTGTGTAGATACGGTAACCTTATTTACTACGGTATCAACAGTGTAGCTGGTTAAAGCAGACCATGAAGATCCGTTCCAGCGATAGGGAACCAACGTGCTTTCATCAATACCGCTTATATCCGCATCCGAGTAAAAAAAAGTAAGAGTGATTGGCTTATCAAATGAGGTAATAATACTTCCGGTATTCGCGTTAGTGAAAGAAAAATTATAAAAAGTGTTCGCGCCGAGCTTCCCGCTAGGCAACGGCGCCTCAGCGACTACGGCGGATTCCGCCGTTGAATATACGGTCATGATCACCGGAACGCCGGAACTTAACACATCTGCGGGAAAAGCAAAATCAAGACGGACATTGGTATCATTCGGATTGCTTATTGAGTCAGAAAACGAAGCAGTAGTGGCAATCTGGTGAGTTTCAATGGTATACACAACAGTAACCGTCAGTGTGGCGGTAGAGGCAACTGCGGCAAAAGGAAAGAGGGAACTACAAAGCAAGAGCAGGCAGATGAATTTGAGCGCGCCACAGACGCTTTGCTGAACCTGCTTCTGAATATAATATATGTATGCAATAAAAAACATTCATTATTTATTTTTTGCAATGGAGATTTTTATGTTTTTCTTCACAAACCTGATTGCGAAAAAGAGTACCACCACGCTCACCAAGAAAGCAATCACATACCAGAGCGGGAAAGCGTAAAAAGTAATGCTGCTCGCGACAAGTTCATTGCCCTCGCCGTCAAACATTTTAAGATTGGCTTTATAACGCCCCAAAAGGACTCCGTCAAAATTTACGCTGGCGACCAGATCCCGCACTCCGGTAGGCAGCACCACCTGTCCGCCGACATCGACACTGCCAACTTCTTTACCAAACATATTAGTGATGGTGATCTTCCCTTTTGGTTCAAAATGAACGGTTCCGGTATTTTCAAACTTAATCTTAAAATCGATTGGGCTTTTTTTGACAAAAAGCGGTCCGGAAAAATCAAGCACCGTGCCTTTCTCCAAGTGACTGCCGGGGATAGTAACCAGAATGAGCATCCCGACTTGCGTCCCCACTCTAAGCTGTTGCCCGCCAGATGTCGGCAATAGTGTGGCCTTAAAGAAAGCAGCGCCAAAATGTCCCCCCGGTTCGGCGTTGGGAGGCGCTTGTATGGTATAGGAGACATTCTTCCCCTCGCCCTTTTTGAGTACAAATGACTTCGGTGAATCCAGCGTAACCCAATCGCGAACAGTGCTCACCCCGGGCGCTCTTCCCACAAACTGGATGTTGTAGGTACCGGCAAGAGGAACGAAATCTTCCACCTTCACCTCAACATTCACCGCTTCATCGCTTGCGTTCGTAATTGAAACAACACCCGAGGCAGAAGCTCCGGGCGCAAGTGTTTCCGTAACTTTAAGCGGCTGAATCGTAAGACCGACGCTTGCAAAAGCGCCGGGAGTGAAAGCAAAAGTACCGACGAGCAAAAAAGCAATTGCCCCCGCTCTATATATGAGAGTTTTTTGCCACGGTAATATCATGAGAGGTTAGTTACCAGTGGCAGTGTAGGTGATAGGGCAGCTATAAGCTCCTTGCGCTTGAGACTCGGCAACATCAAGATAATACTGCACAGTGTTTAAGTGCGCGGTCGCGGAGTATGAACCCGTTCCTGCATTGCCAATTTGTCGCCCGACCGTAGAACTTGCAACTCCCGCGTATTTGGCTGTTCCGTCTGCGTCAGTCGCGCCCCACCAGCTGGTTGCAAGAAATGCCGTACCATTTGTGCTGGAAGCCGACATCACGCGAAAAGCAAGAACTTGTCCCGAAGTATCCAAGCTCGCGCGCACCACGGCGTTACCTGCGGTGGTAGTAGCCGCTCCGTTGACCCATTGGGCTTGGTCAGTAATACCTGTTGATGCATCACTATCCAAGTCGCAGGCAGTATTACCGCCCGGAATAGTCACGTCATCTCCCGAAAGAACAACATTCCACCCGGCAACATTATTAGTCGTAACCGAAAGCGTGCTTGTCGCAATTTTGTATGTTCCGGGAGTGAGAGTGGCAAATTGGTCAGTTGACACACTAAAGGTAAGCGTCTGCGCTACGGTTACCGTCAAAGTAACCGCCGCCGCATACACATAGGACGCCCCCCCCCGACAAAAATAACCGCCGCAATCAAAAATGATGAGAACAGCGCGCGAGCATCATTTTGAGAATTAAAAATTCGTAGCATATTTTGGTAAGTTAATAATAAAAAATTTGTCTACTTCATAAGCTCATGCTAATTGTAACATATCGTCATGTAAATGTTATCCACATACTGCAAAACATGGTCAAGGGTTCATGGTTGCCGTGTAGGTAATCCCCCCTGAATACGCCCCCGTCTTTTGGGTTGAGGGGACATCCAGATAATATAGCACGGTGTTGAGAGCACAATTAGTTCCCGAACAACTGACACTTGAATTGCCGATTTGTTTGGCGGTAGAAGGAATGCCCGCCCACAGTGTGCTCGCGCTATCCGCATAGGCATCGGTCGTACCCCACCAACTTCCCGCCCTGAAAGCAGTGGTGCCGCTTGCCGTCATCACTCGGAGACCGAGTACATCACCGCTTGAATCAAGAGAAGAAATACGGACCGCGTTGCCCGCGGTAGTGGTTGCGGCACCCGGAGCCCATGCCGTCTGGTCGGTGATATTAACCGTCGCGTCGGTATCCAAGTCAAGAGTGGTGTCGGCATCATCTCGGCTCACAGTCACATTCCAGCCACTGGTATTATTGGTATCAACGCTCAAGGTTGTAGTGGCAAAAACCAGAGAGCCGGGTGTTATGGTGGGAAAATTATTGCTACTCACGGTAAACGTAAGCGAGGCACCTCCGCCCGCGAGCGTTACTTGCGCGATAACATCGGCGGAATTCAAAGCTGTGCCGGCGTTCGTTACCCTGAAACAATACACGCCGCCGTCCGTAGCATTTGTATTTGCCTGAAAAACATACTCCACTTCGGTATATTGGTTTTGAGCCAAAGTAATGGCGCCTGATTGGTTGGATGTGCTTTCTACCTGATCGCCGGCCACGAAAGTATATGCTTCTGCGTTTGTAAGCTGGGCGGTGGTTGGGTCGCCATCAACAAATAAACTACTGCCGCTCAATGTCATATCAAAATGTTCTGTCGTAGCCGTATCGGGAACCGCGGCATAACTTTCCCCGGAATAAGCGGTGTCGCAAGTGCCGCTCTGCGCCGCCCACTCCAAACGATAATTGTAAGCGGAAGCGCTGCCGCCGGTATTATCAACTTGAAAACGGAGTCGGATGTTGGCGCTTTTGGCGAGGCCAGTATGCGCCGCATCCTCCGTCTGCGCCCAAGTCGCCGCGGGAACTGTGTAAGTTACCAAAACATACAAAGTTGAGATTTCCGCTTTGACGCCGCTACCGGTGAGCACTAATTCCATCGCATTCATTCTTGTTGTGTTGATGCTCAAGCCGGTAAATTGCTCTGTTTTTGTCTGGTCGGCTCCGTTGATGACTTGGGCCGAACCCATTGAATCTGCGACGCCGCATTCAACCGCGTCGCTGGCTATATTTACGCAATATCCTAAAGTAACGCTTGAATTGGGGTTTCCGATATCGTCTGCGCCGGCAACCGTAATATCAAGTTGGGTCACCGTAACGCCTGCCGGAAGAGCGTCATTGGAAAGCGTATAATAATCTGTCGCGGCGGCAAGCAAAAGTTGAGAAGTTTCCAAATCGCTCGATGGCGCGGTTGCCGAAGTATCAGCAGTGTCGTCATCCACGCAATCCCACTCGCTTCCAGCAGAACAGCCACCGACAATCGAGAATCCTACCGCGCCAAATCCATTGCCGGTCGGATTGAAATAAAGCGTCTGATTCGTATCGCCTTGGGGACCGTTATCATTTCTCCAGCGATAGTGGTCTTGAAACACATTAGGCAAAAGAGAAAGCGTCGTCGCCCCGGCAATGGCAACGGCCGTGGCCGGAGTTACATCGCCGGCTGAAACAACAACATTTGTAGAAGGATTGGTGATTTCAATCTCAAGGGTATTTCCATCAGACGCGCCAGAGCCGACATCCAACACCACATAAACGCACATCGCTTGCGTGTTGCTTACGGCAACTGAACCAGTGAACGCCGAAGTTCCATTTGCCGCCGAAAAGCCGTCAATATCGGTTGATCCATACTGCGTATCACCGGCGGCATAACTCTCGCCAGCGCAATCAAAGGGAGAAGTTATGTCAAGGTCGTACTGGAGTTTTATATTGTCCAAGTTGTTGAGTGCGTCCACCGTGCCGTTTTCGGTGATGGTGATGGAAGTAACATTCGCCGTGCCGCCGCTCCGAACCATTGTAAACGCGCCGCCGACATATTGGCCGGTTGAGGGGATATTCATACTGGCGGTTTGGGTGCCAATTGTGCCGACCGTAATAGCAGGCGGGCCGTAGGTGACGGTGATGCGTATAAAGTCAACATGCGCGCTTTCAGCTGCGCCGCCGCCGGAAACTTTTTTGTTTTCTGACACAAATGCCACACCGAAATCAAGGTCGTTAATTTTCGCGGTCGTCCAAAAGCCGGCCGCTTCGCCCCACAGATCGGCCGTGCCGCCGTAAACTACCGTGCCGTCAGCAGTAGGCCAAAAAGTAGCGGTATCGGCTTTATTGACCGTGGTGCGAATTGTCCCACTTTCGTCAATCAGTTGGACGGTATTGTCTATGACGCCACCTGCAGCAGCCGTATTCCCTTCTTTGCGGTCGACTTCAACTTTTATTCCCTGTATTGTTGACCCATCGGGGATGGAAAAACCAAAATTTGTCGCCTTTAAGTAATTACTAATCTCGCTTTTTGCCAAAGCTGCTTCCGCGTAAACACCATCATCTCCTCCCCCTGTAGCAGTAATTTCTTCTGGCGTCGTCCAAACTTCTGTACCTATACCCGTGGCATTAGCGCCAGTGCCAGAGATGGTAGGAGTAGTATCTGTTGCTTGCGCAATCTGAATCCCCGGCGGAAAATTGAAAATCTGCGGCCAGCCGGAAAAAATCCAAGAAAAAGCTAAAAGTATCACCAGAAAAAATCTGGAAATTTTCAAAATTGCGGTTTTTTGAGGCAAATACTCTTTCACCCCGTTAGAAGTCCGCTGTGTATGATTATCGTGATGTATGCCCGACATAATTTGTTTTTGTTATATTCCCGCTAATCCAGCGCAGAAAAATTTAATAATTTTTTTGTCAAGGACTTCTAACGGGGTTCATCACTTACATTATACTTCTTATCCGAAAATTATTGAAGATACCAACGCAAAAATCACTTCCTTCATTGAAAAAAAACGCGCGCGCGAGATCAAAAAATGCAAAGAGAATGTTTTTGCTTGGCCGCGATCAGAACCGCGTTGCTCTAGCGGAGGATTGCATGTACGCGATCGCACAAGTACCGCGGAAATTTCTAACTTGATTCACTTCTCTTCCCACGAAAGGGTAATGTACTGGTCGGAAGTTAGGGGGAAACTCGGCGGCGGGGCATAGAGCAAACTTCCGTCATAGTTAAGATTGCGTATTTGGTATCCGGTTCCGTCGGTATAGGCAAAACCATATCGCTGGTTAGTCGCGATCATGCCCCAAAGCGTAATGGTCTGGCGCGTATGATACGGAGAACAGCGCTGTGATCCGCCGCCTGGCGGGCGGTAATAATGTCGCCCCACGCGTCCGTTCTGGGCAATGAGCGCCGCGTCAATTCTCAAATCATTGTCGCTTACCATGCCGACATTGATATTTCCCTGCGCGATGAGCCCTAAAACATCCGATCCGTCATACTGCGTATACAAAAGATCACTATTCACGATAATGTTTTTCCGAAACGGAGGATTGTCCGGCAAAAAAGCTGCGACAATAGTGAGGCGGCCGCCGTTGATTTGGCCGTCAACAAAAATATCGTCTTCAAGAAAGATGATGCCGTTGGCGGGAAACGGGAAATTGCCGATAAGATGCTGGTTTTGAATGCTCCACGTGCTCCAGCCCGATTGATTCTGGCTATTTGTGCAGCCCGACGGCGGATTTACCCGGCCTGTTACGCGATAGAGATCAAATGTGTCATCGGTGCGCAAAACAATATGGTATCCAAGGGCGCCCGCGCTCGGACGATAAAACCCGTTTGCCTCTGCGTCTGTTTTCATTTGAGCAAGATCCGCGGTAATTCCCGCAAAATCCACCGCTGGCACGGGGAATTGCCGTCCGATCTCAAATACATCGGTTCGCGCAGGCACAGGAAGCGGTGGCAGAGGATCCGCGGGCACGACGTGCGTATGAACGCCGAACTCATTTCCCCCGCTGTGATCCGGATCATTGTAGGACGCGACTGCGCTTGAAACCACGTTGTGCGCAAGGCCGTCAAAACGAATCCCTTGATTTGAATGAATTGGTCCGAATACCTCGGTGCCTTCGCCGAACCTCATGAAGTCGTTTGCCACAACCGCGTATTTTGCAATCGAGGGCTTTGCGAGTTGCGCCGCAATTTTCCGCAGAACCGGCATATCGGCATTTAGATTCCCTGTGGACTCAACAACTACCAAGCTCGAGCCAAGAGGCGGCGGAGTGATGTTGAGAGAGAATTGGCCGATCACATTGCCGTCTTTGTCCCGAAAATCGTGCACATAGGGACCTGGACCGCCAGTACCATCCTGAAAGTCCGCCGGGGCGTGCGCCAGATGCCAGCGGTAGTAATCAATGCCGGCCTCCGCGATCTGAAGCGCCTCTTCACGGCTATATGCTTGGCGAGACGCTTTGATATTGAGCGCGGTCCAACCCACTAAACCGCTAAAAAGATAGACGGCGATCGATCCAAACACAATAACCTGAATCAATATCTGACCTCGTTTCGATCGCACAAACTCCCTTATTTGATTTACGATGCGGCGGAGCGTCATAAATTGTCTTTGAGATTTCTCATGGAAATTTGCGTTGTGAGCGTGATGGGATTGGGCGGCGCAAGCGGATTGCGATCAACTACAATCGTTATTTTCACAAGGCGAACC
>LCOC01000008.1 GCA_001000545.1 Parcubacteria group bacterium GW2011_GWA2_47_21
ATGGGGCGGCGGTAGAAATTATGGACATAAAGAATTCATGGGATTAACGGCTTATAAACACCCGACAAAACAAAGGTGTCCGGTGTTGGTATAATATTAGGGCGTAAATATGAAAAAGATTTTTTTGATAATTTTCTGCGTTCTTTTGCCTTTGTCCGCTGGCGCGGAATTTTTGGCCCAACCGTCAACCGAAATAATTCTTAACCCTGACCAGCCGGGGCCAAGAGAAAATGTGCGGGCGTCAATAAGCGTTCTCGGCGTTAATTTCAATGACGCAAACATTACTTGGTTTGCCGACGGGAAAATTATTGATAGGGGTATTGGCAAAACAACCGTCAACTTCAAGACCAAAGGACTCGGCGAAGCGACGGCTATTTTAGTTATTGCCCAAACGCGAGAAGGAGATGAGTTTGAAGCCGGCATCACCATAAATCCGGCCAATGCGGAAATTGTTTGGGAAAGTGACTCCTACACTCCGCCGTTCTACAAAGGCAGAGCGCTATACGCGTATCAAGGAATGGTAAAATTTGCCACCGTCGCGGAAATCGCCGACAAAAACGGCGAAACGCTTCTGCCGGAAGAAATTTATTACAGTTGGTTTGAAAACGACCAGCCGAAACTATCCGCTTCGGGTATCGGAAAAAACTCCTATTCCATTCAGGGCGGTTACATTATGAAACCAATTGAGATTTCTGTTTCAGTTTCATCTCCGGACAAGCAATCGGGAGCCAAAGCGGCCGTCCGCATATTACCCCAAACTCCTTTAGTGGTTCTTTATGAAGACAGCCCGCTCTACGGCGTCCTTTACAACAAATCCTTGGCCAGAAGCTACTCATTAGGAAAAGACGAAATCGGTATTGTCGCCGCACCGTATTTTTTCAGCAGGGTCGACGCAAGATTTCTCTCCTACCAATGGCTCGTCAATCAAGCCGGGGTTTCTTACGGCAACAAGCCAAGTATAATTCTTAGAAAACCGGCCGGCATAAGCGGCTCGTCGGAACTCTCGCTTAAAGTAACAAATCGCGAAAAAATCCTTCAAAACGCTTTAACCGGCCTCCTTATAAATTTTGACAGCAAGCTCGGCAACGGCGCCGGAGAAGCTAATAATCCATTCTATGGGGAAAACAATTAAAATATCAATTTTTTCTGTTTTGGTTGTGGCGGCAGTCGCCGCCACAACGCTCCTTATCGCGCCGTTTTCCGCCACCGCCCAAGTTCCCGACTATGTGCCACTTTCCCCTTTGCCGAAAACAGTAACCAGCGACGATTGCATTGCCAATCCCACCACTTGCACGACCAATCTGACAAAATATGTGACCGGAGGTTTTCAGCTTGCCATTCTTATCGCCGGAGTTTTGGCGGTTTTAACTCTAGCCGCGGCCGGCATCCAGTATATGACCACCGATTCCATCCCCTCCAAAGGCAGCGCCAAAGAAAAAATCCAAAACGCCGTTTTAGGCCTCCTTTTGGCGCTTGGCGCGTATCTTATTCTGATAACCATAAACCCGGAATTGCTTAATTTAAGATTGTTGGAGGATTTAAACAGAATAAATGCCAGATTAGCAGATTTGCGTAGTGTGCAGTTTCTTCAACTGCCAATTAATGGGCTTCTAGCAGAGTACTACAACTCTATAAAAGTAAACGGTGATGCTTTTAGACAATCAAGAACTGATGAGGCCGACCTAGCAAAAAAGGTTGAGGAACTTCAAAAACAGTTAGCTGCTGAAACCGACCCAGCGAAGAAGGCCGATTTGGAAAAACAAATCACTGAAGCAGAACTTGCGCGTCATGTGGTAAGTGAGGAAGTTAAAATTAGATTTATCATGACTACTTTTCCAAGCTTCTCACAAAAAGCAACGGAAAATGTGCGGTATGCCTTTGACGGCATCGTCAGCGCTCGATCAACGACTTCAGTTAACCTTAGCGCGATATCAGCAATTCAGGATGAATTGAAAAAAAATTACGAAATGCTAAAAGGCAAGGGTGGACCTGGTTACTACGGTCTTGAAACTATACAGACTTTGGGAGACCCGGGATTAATATCCTTAATACAAGACGCCAGAACACAACTTGATACCAGTTTTAACAAATTTAATTCATGTATTGAAGCCCAAAAAACTTGTGCGAGAGATAACCATATAATCACTATCGGCATTGACATCACAAAATTCAACACCTGCGTCTCGGCTATCCCAAAAACAACTTGTCAGTAAACATGTAATTCCTACATATGCGAAAAAAAGTTATCTACATCATAATTTTCCTCTTCCTCCTAATCCTTGCTGTTATGGCGGGTTACTATTTCTTTTTCCTCAAAAAAGCGCCGGCGGGGGAGGCGGATATTGGCGGCTTTCCGACTTTTCCGGGAGGAACACTGCCGCCACTTGAAGATGGAGATGAGATTTCTTTGCCGGTTGGCGGAGACGAAGAAACAACTCTGCCTCGCCTTAGACAGCTTTCCAGCGAGCCGACGGCGGGCGCGGGCTTTGTTTCTCTCGGCAGCAAAGCCGTTGCCGTCCGCTACATTGACCGAGCCACCGGCAACGCTTATGAGGCGGATTTAAACAGCCCAAGAAAAACTCGTCTTTCCAACAATACCATTCCGAAAATTTACGAGGCGGTCTGGTCGGCTGACGGAACCAAAATATTCCTCCGCTACCTCCGCGAGGACAACCAAATTGAAACTTTCGGCGCAACCATATCAAAAACCGCCGCCAGCACCAGCCCCAAAACCTTAACCGGAACTTATCTGGTTAGAGATATCAATTGGCTCGCGGTTTCTCCCGAGAATGATAAAATCTTTTATCTCACCGAAACCGCTTTCGGTTCGGATGGCATCAAAGCCGAACCGAATGGCGGAGGGCGAGTGCTGCTTTTTGAATCGCCTCTCAAGGAATGGCTCATTGACTGGCCGACCAAAGACACAATAACCGTTGCAACCAAGCCAGCTGCTGGTATCTTCGGTCACATTTACACCTTAAACGCCAAAACCGGCGAGTTGAGAAAATTGGTTTCCGATATCGGCCTTACAGCCAAGCTCTCCCCCGACGGCAAGAAAATCCTTTATTCATCGGGCGGTAGAAATAGCGCGATTCTCAAGACACAAGCACTAAAAGATGGAAATGAAAGAACTCTAACCGCTACTCTTTCTGACAAATGCGTCTGGGGGAAGGACAGTATTGTGTTGTTGTGCGGCATTCCGCAAGGTCTTCCGTCCGGCCAATACCCCGACAGCTGGTATCAGGGGATAGTATCGTTTAACGACAGCGTGTGGTCTTTTGATACCGATAATGGAATTGGCAAAGAAATCTGGAGCCCTTCCGCCGAGGACGGCGAGTTTGATATTTACGAACCGAAAATTTCCCCCGACGGCGAATTTCTGATTTTCATCAATAAAAATGATTTGACGCTTTGGGTGTTAAGAATAAAATAACGCTAATGCTTCTAATGGGAGACAATGCTAATGCCACGAATAGCGGCATATAATATTAATAGGTTTTCGAATCATCTTCTGCGGCGTAATCCCTTGTGTAGTATTCATTGGCGGCATTCGCATTGTGTTTTATTCGTAGCATTCGCGTTACACGCTTTCTACATATTTAATCACCACCCTTCTCATCGGGCCCTCGCCTAGAGACTCGGTTTTGATGTTGGGGTGACCCTCGCAGAGAGTGTGGACGAGCATCCGCTCGTAAGAGCTCATCGGCTCCATCTCCACATTGGTTTTGAAGGAAATCGCCCGCTCGCGGAGAATTCCAACTTTGGTTTTTAAGTCGCTTAAAAGCCCCTCGCGATAATCATTAACGTCAACGAAAAAGGCCGGCGCCGTTTCGCCTAGTTGTTTGGCCACGATTTTCCGAAGCAAGTGATTAAGCGCCGAGAAATGCGTGCCTTTAGCGCCTATCAAAACGCCGGACTCGGCGGTTTTAATGGTAAATTGAATTTTATCCCCGTCTCCATTTTTTGCTTTGGTTTCTTCCACCGATTCGTGGGAAACGCCTAATTTGGAAATAAATTCTTTAATGATTGACTTGATTTTTTCACTTTCCATGTTTGGCTTGCTGGTTTTGAGGGGATTTGGACTCGGCCAAAATAATCTTCCTCCGCACCACAAGTTCTTGGACAATAGCGAAAATATTGGAAGTTGTCCAATACAAAGCGATGGCACCGGATATGCTCCAAGATATGAAGAAAGCCACTAGGGGAAAAACATAACGCATTTGGACATTCATGCTCCAGGCCAAACTCTCCTGAAAAGTGGCGTCGCTTTTCTTCGGCTGTTGTTTCATCGCCGGAATGGAAAATCTGGTCTGGAAAAACTGGCTCACTCCGGCCAAAAGCGCCAAAAACAAACTCTTCTTGGTGATATCAATCAGGCCCAAAAATGAAATAGAGACGTTTTCCGGAGCCGGCACGAAAGAGTAGAGAATGCCGGTCTCTATAACCGGCAGACCGTTTTTAAGGAAAATTTGGTAAAGGGCGATGATAATGGGAATTTGAATCAAAATCAAAAGAAAGCCGGAAAATGGGTTGACGCCCCTCTCTTTATACAAAGCCATAGTGGCCGCGGCCTGTTTTTGTTTGTCATTTTTGTATTTCTCCCGCAGGGCTTTGAGCTCTGGGTCAATTTCCCTCATTTTTATCTGAGTTTTGATGCTTTTTTTGGAAAGAGGGAAGAGGAGAAGCTTCACCAGAAGGGTGAGTAAAATGATGGCTAGCCCGGCGTCCGGCCAAGGCAGGATGTCCATAAGAAAAACAAGGCCGTTATAAAGCGGCTCAATAAAGAAAGTGTGAAAAAAACCGTCTCCGGCCATTGGAGAATTATAGAACAAAACAATGAGAAATCCTAGCGCAAAAACGAATTAGGACTTACGCAAATAGATGAAATTCAACCTGTCTGGGTAAAAAGGAAAAAGGAAGGCTAAACCTTCCTTGAGGAAGGTTTAGCCTTCCTTCAAAAAAGTTTGCGCTTAGAATTTATTTAAAATAGCGCCGATTTCTTTTTTCAAATCCTTAAACGGGACCTTTTCAATCCCTTTTTTTGAAATGAAAATAATTGTAGGTGTTTCGGGGTACTCTGATAAAAGCTCGTGTAAAGCGTTATAACACCGCCGCCTGATTTTGTTTCTTGCCACCGCGGTTTTAGCGACTGATTTGGAAACTACGAAAGCAAAGCCGCTCTTTGGGGCGCCGGCCAAAAACTTGCCGTTAAAAAAGACGCTTGAAATCCATTTTCCAGCCCTAAAAATCTTATTGAATTCTAAGCGCGAAAGACGCCTGCTTTTGGGAAGCATTGACTTTAAGCAACGGTAGAAATTCTCGCTCGGCCTTTCCTTCTCCTGGCTTTAATTACTCGCCGGCCGGCGGCGCTCTTGCTTCTGGTCAAAAACCCGTGTGTTCTGGCTCTTTTTCTCTTTTTTGGTTTGTAGGTAAAAGACACGATAAAAACTTAAAATTCGAAGCGAAAAATTAAAAACACAATACAAAGAGAGTGTAACTTAAAATTTAAGTTTGGGCAAATTTTGTTTTACATTTTTCGCTTTACTTTTTTTAATTTTCTTTCCACAGTTTATCAACATATTTATCAACTTTCCACAAGTTTCGGAGTTTATCCACGCCCGAGTATAATTACTGATACGAAAACAAATCTTTTCTATGCTCACAACCTTGGACAATAAAAAATTTTGGGAGCGGGTGTTGGCGGAAATTGAGCTTAATGTCTCCAAAGCCAACTTTACCACATGGTTTAAAAACACCTATATCCACAAACAGGAAGACGGAGTGGTGGTTTTGGCGGTGCCGAACACCTTCGTCAAGGACTGGCTCTGCAATAAATACCATAAATTCATATTGAAAATTCTCCGCGAGATTAACGAGAGCGTTAGAGCGCTTGAGTACACCATCACCAAAGACAGCGACAAAAAAGCACCAGTGGAGGGCTTCAAGCAAGCCCCGACCCCCAACTTCGAGTTGCCGCTCTCTGAATTTTACATAAACAAAGACGATAATTTAAACCCCCGCTATACCTTTGAAACCTTTGTGGTCGGCCCTTTCAATGAATTGGCTTTCGCCGCCTCTCAAGCGGTCATCAAAAAGCCCGGGCTTTCTTACAATCCGCTTTTTATCCACGGCGGAACCGGCCACGGCAAGACACATTTAATCCAAGCCATCGGCAATCAGATAAAAACCGTAATGGCGGGGCGGAGGGTTTTTTACATCAGTTCTGAAAAATTCGTGATGGATTACGTGAGTTCCATCCAAAACAATCGGATGAACGCTTTCAAGGAAAAATACAGAAAATACGATGTGTTTATAATGGATGACGTCCAGTTTTTGGCGGACAAAGAAAAAAGCCAAGAGGAACTCTTTCATCTGTTTAACACCCTGCACGACAATAACAAGCAAATTATTTTTTCTTCCGACAAACACCCAAATTTTATTCCCAATTTGGAAGAGCGTTTGAAATCAAGATTCTCCGCTGGAATGATAATTGACATTCCCTCACCCGACCACGAATCAAGGGTGGCGATAATAAAAACCAAAGCCAGCGCCAACGGCCTTATCTTAAGAGATGAAATAATCCAAATTTTGGCCGACACCTTAGAGAATAATGTGAGAGAGCTTGAGGGCATCCTAAATTCAATTTACTGCCAAACAAACCTTAAGGGGGGCGATTTATCAATCTTGGAAATCAGAACTTTGTTGAAAAACAACCAAAAACCTAAGAAAAATATAGTGATTAAGGATATTATCAAAACCATCGCCGGTTTTTACAACATTGAAGAAGAAAGCATATATGAGAAGACGCGGAAGAAAGAGGTGGTCAAACCACGTCAAGTCGCGATGTACATTCTCCGCGAGGATTTTAATGTTTCTTATCCTTCAATAGGCCAAAAATTGGGGGGGCGCGACCACACAACCGTCATTCATTCTTGCGATAAGATTAAAAGAGACATTAAAACGGATATGGGTTTGGTAAGCGAGCTCCAACAAATTAGGGCGATGGTTTAATTTAAGTGGAGCGGATAAGAAGAGAATTTCTTGTTGATAGGTTGTGAATAAAAAATCTTTAATTTGGTAAAATTAAAATAAAAGATGAAAATTTAGGAAAACAATCAACAACTTATCAAATAAAAATCCTGATAAAAAACCCTTGTTTTGCTTAACTTAATATCATTATCAACATTTCCCCAAGTATAGTAATAATAGTAATTTAATAATAAAGAAAAATGAAGATTGAGTGTATAAAAGAAAAACTTGAAACGGCGGTGAGAATAGCCGACAGAGCGACGGGAAAAAATTTGAGTTTACCGATTCTCTCCTCTATCTTACTTGATTCGTCAAAAAACTCTCTTTTTATCAAATCCACCAACCTTGATTTGGGTTTAGAGGTTGAAATTCCGATAAAAGGGGAATTTAGCAAACCGATAGCGGTCCCCAGCTCGGTTTTGTGGAATTTTTTGTCTAATTTAGGACAAGAAAGAGTGGTTAATTTGGAGGTTGTCGGTGATGTTTTGGAAATTACTTGCGGGTTGGCGAGGGCATCAGTCAAAACTCAAACCGTTGACGATTTTCCAACCATTCCTAAAATTGCCGATGGAAAAAATGTTTCCGTGCCGGCTAATGTTTTGGTAAGCGGTTTCAAGTCGGTGTGTTACAGCGCCGCTTCAAATAGTATGAAACCGGAACTTTCAAGTGTTTACATCCACACCAAAGACGAACACCTTATTTTCGCCGCCACCGACTCTTTTCGCTTGGCGGAAAAAAGAATTAAAATCAAATCGTTGAAAAGCTTTCCGTCGGTAATGATTCCGGCGAAAAACGCGTCAGAAATAATCAAAATTTTTGAGGCGCATAATGAAGATGTTGATATTTGGGTGGGTAAGAACCAAATTTCTTTTTCTTGCGGCTTCATATATTTAGTATCAAGGGTCATTGACGGCGTTTTCCCCGACTACGAACAGATTATCCCGAAAGATTTTTCAACAACCGCCGTTGTGATAAAACAGGACTTTGCTCAAGCGATGAAAATCATTACGGTTTTCAGCGACGCTTTCAATCAGGTTAATTTAAACATTATCCCAAACAAGAAAATTTTTGAAATCAAGGCTAAAAACAGCACCCTGGGCGACGCCTCGTCAAAAATAAGCGCCACCGCCAAAGGCGAGAGTATAGACATCGGATTTAATCACCGTTATTTGGCCGACTGTCTTCAACCGGCCGACTCCGACAGTTTAGTTTTTGGTTTTAGCGGCCAGCACAAACCCCTTGTCATAAGAACTGTGGGGGGCGACCAAGGTTTTACCTATCTGGTGATGCCGCTTAATAAATGATTAACAACCAACCCTCCCGCGCACTGGGCGTGGGCCGACAATCACCCCCGAAGGAGAGCAAGCTCCCTACGGGGCAGGCAACCAACCACACCGCCAACCCCATTCACTTAGGAGAGTTACTCAATCGTTTTGATAAGTATAAAAAGGCCTCCTTACCCAAAAGAATTTCTGAAGTTTTTAAAGAAAACGGGATATCAGTTAATCCAAAAAACATTTCAATAAAAAATCGCCAGATTTTTGTGGAGTGTTCCGGAGCGGTGAAAGCCGGAATTTTGATGAAAAAGTGCCAAATTATAGAGTCATTGCTGAAAAACAAAGACATCCCGGATGGCAGCGATATTTTATAAAAACAAAGAAGTGTGTTGTTAAGAACTTAAAACGCCACGCCAAAATCAACCGATACCTCGCTTTTGTTTAAGACGCTGTCATAGCCGACTATCACTAAACTGTTTTTACTCTTTAAGTCCTCAATTTGGTCAAGGGATAAAGCGGTTTCAAAAGGCGCTCTCCTCAAAGTGCTGATGTATTTGTCATTAATAAAAATATCCACCTTGCTTAAAGGGAAAGCGCCTGACGATGAGATTGCCACATTGAGTTTAGAGCCGGCGAGAATACTCGCGCCGGCAAGCGGCCTCAAGACGGAAATTTTCGGGGAGTTTAAGGGGGTGTGAATGGCGTCATACTCGGTGGGTATAACGGAACGATTTTGCTCCTCAAAATTATTGGCCTTCGCCCAATTTTTTACCGCCCACTCCCAGCGCTCATATTGCGGGTCGTTGTTCGGAGTAGCGGGCGGTGGGCCGAGCGGAGCGTTTTTATCCACCCAATGGAGAATGGAGTGGATGTTAATAAGAGATTTTTCTTGGACAAGCTCTGGCGGCGTGAAGGCGGTGGCCAGTTTTCCGGAAATTTTGTCTATTTTGTAGGTCTCGTTGCCTTGCCAAAATCCTCGGATGGACGGCTTGATGCCGGCGTCGGAGATTTCTTCCGGCTTATTGAATTGTTCCGACTCGTAATATTTGAAGACCTCCTCCATAAACGCGTGCCAGAGCGGAGCGATGATGAAACCCGCCACCTTCTTTTCCATAGAACGATTATCATTGTTGCCGGCCCAAGCGCCGACCGCAACAGACGGGGTGTAGCCCAAAATCCAAGCGTCGCGGTAATCGTTGGTAGTGCCGGTTTTTACCGCCACTTGCCGGTCTGAAAAGTAAAGGTAAGAGTGGCGGCCGAAAGACGGCGCGCGCGCGTCCTCGTCGGAGAGAATGTCGGAAATCAATCTGGCCACATTTTCCGGCAAAACCTTACTGTAGGAAGGAGAGGACTCTTCCAAAATTTTTCCTGAAGCGGTTTCTACCTTAAGCACGCTTCGCGCCGGGTACCTGATGCCCTCTGTAGCGAAAACGCCGTAAGCGCCGGTCATTTCAAGAAGCGACACCTCGCCACCGCCCAAAACCAAAGTGAGCCCGTAGCGGTTGACATCGGTTAAACTACTGATTCCCATATCGTTCGCGGTTTGGAGGGCATCCTTAAGCCCGGCCAAGTAAAGGGTTTTTACCGCCGGAATGTTGACGGATTGCGCCAAGGCGTCTCTCAGTGTTATTGGCCCGCGGAAAACGCTATCGTAATTTTCCGGCTGGTAGCATTTATCCTCATCCTCCGGAATTATCGGCGTGCCGTCGGGGTTGCAGTAAGCGGAAAACTCCGTTTTCAAATCAAAAACAACCGTTTCCGGCAAATATCCTTTTTTGAAAGCGGTGGCGTAGACGAAGGGCTTGAAAGCCGAGCCGGGCTGGCGTTTCGCCAAGACAACGTTGAAATTCCCGTCAATTTTTTCGTCAAAATAATCGCGGGAGCCGACCATGGTTAAAATGTCGCCGGTTTTTGGGTCAATGGCGACCAGCGCGGCGTTTTCGGCGTTGAACTTTTCGGCGTTTTCCAGAGCGTATTTTTTTACCAACTCCTCGGCTTTTTCTTGCAAAGCGTAATTTAAGGTGGTTGTTACCTTAAGTCCGCCGTCGCGTATCACCGACTTGCCGAACTTCTTTTCCAAATATTCTTTTATATAAATGACGAAATGGGGCGCTTTTATTCCAACATCTTCGCTTTTTTGGAAGGCCACCCGCTCCGCCAAAGCGTTTTTATATTCCTCCTCGTTGATAAAACTGTCGTCTTTCATTCTTTTTAGCACCAAATTTTTTCTCTGCTCAAGCTCGTCTTTATGGTTGCCGTAAGGAGAGTAATAAGTCGGGGCTTGGGGTAACGCCGCAAGGTAGGCCGCTTCGGCGACAGTTGTTTCGCTTGCCGGCTTTCCAAAAAACGCCCGGCTGGCCTCCTCCACACCGTAGAGATTTCCTCCATAAGGACTTTCGTTGAGGTAATAAGAAAGGATGGTTTCTTTGTTGTAGGCCTTTTCCAGTTTGAGCGAGAGTATCCACTCTTTGATTTTTCTGGAGACCTTTTTTTCCGAAGTGAGGATGGAATTTTTTACGACTTGCTGAGTGATGGTAGAACCCCCCTGCCCCCAGCCGAAGTCGCCTAAGCCGAATTTCCCGATATTTGAAACTACCGCTCTGACAATAGCGCTCAGCTTGACTCCGCTGTGTTCGTAAAACTCGCTGTCTTCAATGGCCACCGTGGCGTTTTTAATATGCCTTGAAATATCCCCCAAAGGCACAACCGTCCTCCTGGCTTCGTCGTGGATTTCATAGAGCAACACCTCGCCGGTTCGGTCGTAGATTTTGGTGGATTGGCTGACCCGCCTGTCTCTGAAGGATTCCAGAGTGGGGGTTTTAAGATTGGCTATCCAAAACAAAAAAGCGCCGGACGCGATTAATCCCAAAGACAAAAGCACGAGCGCCAGGTTTTTCACCAACCTTTTTAAAGGTTTATTCCTCATTTATTCAACATATTATCACGCCGGGCGGTTTTTTGGAGGCAGCCAAAATATTTTTATGCTAAAATTGGGCTATGTTCGAAATTTTTAGAAAAACCGCCCCAATTTCAACGGACGAGGGGAAAATTCAGAGCACCATTTCAAGGAATGTTGAAGAAATTTTTGTTAAGGATAGTTTGATTAAAAAACTTCGTTCCGGCGCCAAACTTAGAGTCAAACTCGGTTTTGACCCGACTGGTTCTAAAATCCACATCGGCCGGGCGATAATTTTACGGAAACTCCGCGAGTTTCAAGACCTGGGCCACCAAGCCGTATTTATTGTCGGCGATTTTACCGCGAGAATCGGCGACCCGTCGGATAAACTTGAAAAAAGGCCGCTCCTTTCCGGCGAGCAAATTACGGAAAATCTAAAAAATTATAAAGAGCAGGTGGGAAAGATAATCAATCTGGCAAAAGCCGAGTTTCATTACAACAGCAGATGGCTGTCCAAACTTAATTTAGCTGAAATTACGGACTTAGCCGAAAGCTTTTCCGTCCGCCAAATGGCGGAACGGCGCAATTTTAGAGAACGGCTTGAAAAAGGCGAGGAGGTTTCGCTTAGGGAATTTCTTTATCCTTTAATGCAGGGCTATGACTCGGTCGCGGTTAAAGCCGATATAGAAATTGGCGGTTTTGACCAACTTTTTAATTTAAAAGCCGGCCGGGTAGTAGAGCGGCACTTCGGTTTGTCCGAACAAGATATTTTGACGACCAAAATGCTTGTCGGCACCGACGGCCGGAAAATGTCCACCAGCTGGGGCAATGTCATTAACATTAGCGACTCCCCTTCGGAAATGTTCGGCAAAGTTATGTCCATAAAAGACGAACTGATTACCGAGTATCTTTTGCTTTGCACGGAAATGCCGGCAGATAAAATTAAGACACTTGAAGAAGACCTTAAATCAAATAAATTAAATCCAAAGGACGCGAAAGCGATGCTGGCTCAAAATTTGACGGCAATGTATCACGGCCCCTCGGCGGCGGTTTCCGCCAAGGACACCTTTTTTAAGGTTTTTACCAAAGGGGGTGTGCCGGACGACGCGCTTCGCATTTTCATAAAAAACAAAGAATTTTTATCCGACCTTCTGGTTAAAAATAATCTGGTCGGCTCAAAGACGGAGTTCCGTCGGTTGGTGTCTAACGGAGCCATTGAAGAGATTGGCAAGGGTAAAATTTTAGACCCGGAGTGCGAGGTTTCGGAGAGCGGGCGGTTTAGGATAGGCAAGCACCGTTTCTTGATTGTTGAAAAAAATTAAATCCGCCCCGGCAAAGGGGCGGATTTAATATAAAAAATATTATCCCATCGGTTCAGAATCAACTTCGTCAACATCAGATTCCTCTTCTTCCGCGCTCAAATCTTGTGGATCGAAATCGTCACCCATAATATTTTTATTAAAAATTTATAAGAGCGACCAACGGCGTATTTGTATCATATCAAATTAGTTTGGCAAGAATGTTAGCCGCCCCCACCTGTGGACAACGGATTTTCCGTAGCCAAACAAGTCAGCGCTATGGCCAGCGCGTCATATTCGTCGTCAAACCGCTTAGCGCCCCCTTTCATTTTAAGGAGTTTTCTCACCATTTCGCCGACTTGCCTTTTGTCGCTCCTGCCGTAACCCGTAACGGCGACTTTAATCACCAGCGGATTAAATTCTTTGACCGGAATGTTTGCCAAGCCGGCGGCGGCCAGAATTATTCCTCTCACTTCGGCAACTTTAATGGCCGTTTTTTGATTACTGCTCCAAAGAAGCGCTTCCAAAGCGAGGATTTCCGGGGAGAATTTTTTAATCAAAAGCGACAGTTTTTCGCTCAAAGCGGCCAATCTTTGGCTTTGGGGCAGGGACTTATCGGTAATAAAACACTCGGAATGAAGCAATTCGTATTTTGTCCGATTGCCTTCCAAAACCGCCGCTCCCATCCGGCCGTAGCCGGGGTCAATTGCAATGATTCTCATTGCTCAAGTTTAAAGCTAAAAACGCAAAGTTCAAAATTAAAATTTAAAACAAAAAAGTTTTAAGATTTAATTTTACGCTTTTCGCTTTAAGTTTTTAGTTTTGTTATTCGGCGTTTGTAATCACTTCCTGCGTGTCGCCGTGGTTTTCAAGCGCTTCAACTAAAGTAGCCAATTTATTTAAATCCCCGTCGCTGAGTTTTGTTGCAGAGGAAGGTTTAAACCCCTCGGCGGTTTTTTGAAAAGCCCAAAGAGCGGAACCGGGCGCGGCCAGAGCGAAGCCCTGTTCGGAGAGCAAGTGTTTTATTTCTTGGGCCGTTCTATTTCTACTGTCGGTCAAGGCCTCAATGATTATGGCCGCCCCGCCCGGGCCGTAACACTCATAGGTAATCGCTTCAAGAGCCGCCCCGCCCGCCTCAGCCGCTTTTTTGACGGCCCGCTCAATGTTTTCACTCGGCATATTATCCGCCCGGGCTTTTTCAATCGCTCCTCTAAGGCCCGGCGCGCCTCTATTACCCTTTGCTTTTCGCGCCTCTTCGGCAATGAGCCGCGCGTGCTTGCCAAACAACTGGCTCTTTTTCGCGTCGGTCTTGGCTTTTTTCTCTTTGATTTGCGACCATTTATTGTGGCCAGACATAAAAGTAAATATACCAATCAACTAATGATACTAATTTACAAATAGCTACGAATATACAAAGTTTCTCCTTAGTATTGCTATAGTAACTTTCTTTGCCCTTGCGGCGTCTTAAGTCCCAAGTGTTCGTAACCGCGCGCGGTAATCATCCGCCCTCGGGGCGTTCGCTCAATAAAACCCATTTGCATAAGGTAGGGCTCATTGTACTCTTCGACAGTGGCCTCTTCTTCGGAGAGGGAAGCGGCAATGGTGCCGAGCCCGACCGGCCCGCCCCCGAATTTTTGCGCCAAAGCGTCAAGAATTTTTCTGTCGGAGAGCGTTAGGCCCTTTTCATCAACGCCCAAAAGCGCCAGCGCTGCCCTAACCGTTTCCATATCCAGAAGTTTTTTATTCATTTGGGCGAAATCGCGGCAGCGTTTAAGCAAATAATTGGCCGTTCTCGGGGTAAATCGGCTTCTGCCGGCGATTTCTTTGACGGCTTCTTTATTAACCGGCACCTTGAGTATTTTAGCCGACCTTAAGATAATCTGCCCGATTTCCTCTTCGTTGTAGTATTCCAAGCGAAACACCCCGCCGGAAAATCGGGAGCGTAGGGGCGATGAGATTAAAGCGATTCTCGTGGTTGCAGCCACTAAAGTGAACGGCGGCAAGGCGAGTTCAATCGTTCTAGCCGACGGCCCTTTGCCGAGGATTATATTTAGGACTCCCGATTCAACGGCCGGATAGAGCACCTCCTCCACGGTTTTGTTGAGCCGATGAATTTCGTCTATAAAAAGAATGTCGCCGGGAGTGAGGTTGGTGATGATTGAAGCGATATCGCCCACCTTCTCAATAACCGGTCCCGAAGTTATTTTTATCGCCCGGCCGATTTCTTTGGCGATTAGATGGGCCAAAGTGGTTTTACCGAGGCCCGGCGGACCGTAAAAAAGCAGATGTTCCGGCGGATGGCCGCGTTCCGCCGCGGCCCCCAGAAGAATTTTCAGGTTTTCTTTGATGGTTTTTTGGCCGACATATTCATCAAAGCTCGCAGGCCGGAGCGTTGTGTCCAAAAATAAGTCGTCGCGGACGCCTTCATCCACCGATTCTTTAAGAGGCGCGTTTCTTGACATATATTTTAATGTATGCTAGCATCTCTTCAGACCTTTTTCTCTTGAGGTCTTTTTTAATGTCCAGAACATAAATCTCTAAGCAATGGGTCAGACCGGCTTATGGCGCTTTTTCGAGGATAGGATGGTTTCCTTCTTCGGAAGGATTACTGACCTACGCCTTAGAATGTGCGTCTAACTTTTTTATTCGTAGAAAAGTATTGCTTAGAGATTTATGTTCTGGCTTTCCCAAAACTAATGCTAGCGGGCTTCAAACCGCCGCGCAATTTACTTTCCATCTATTTTGTTTTCTGGAGCTAAAATTTGAAAATTTTCGTTCAAAGTTACCACTCGCTCCACCTCCTCAATGGAAGTGATTCCTTTGAGAACTTTAAGGACGCCGTCTTCGGTCATGGTCATAATGCCTTGCGGTCTCGCCGCCGCGGCCACCTCCTTGTCGCTCGGGTTTTGTAAGATTATTTCTTCAATCGCCCCGTCAATAAGTATCGCTTCAAAGACCCCAATGCGTCCTTTGAAACCGGTGTTATTGCATCTGGGACAACCCTTAGAGCGATAGATTTTTTGGACGGGAATCCTCTGATTTTCGTCTACGATGTTTGATACGATTTTTTCCAAAAGCGCTTTTTCCGCATGGCTGGGGTTGTCATAAATTTTACACGCTTCGCAGAGTTTTCGGACCAGCCGCTCGGCCATAACCACGGCGATAGCCGAACTCAAGACCTTTGGGTTGACTCCCAAATCAATGAGGCGGGGGAAAGCGCCGGCGGCGTTATTCGTGTGGAGGGTGGAAAAAACAATATGGCCGGTAAGCGCCGCGTTGACGGCGATTTCCGCCGTTTCACCGTCTCTGATTTCGCCCACCATTATCACATCGGGGTCTTGGCGAAGCGCCGACCGAAGGCCTGACTCAAAAGTGTAGCCGCCCTCCGGGTTGGTCTGGGTTTGAACGATGCCGGGCAGATGATATTCAATCGGATTTTCAATAGTGATGATTTTGACTCCCGGAGCATGGACTTTTTTAAGAAGCGCGTAAAGGGTGGTGGTTTTGCCGCTCCCCGTCGGGCCGGTGTTTAAAAGCATGCCATTCGGCCTTTTTATTTCCTTCTCAAGAATTTTAAGCAATTTATCGTTTATACCGAGCTCCTCCAGAGGCATCGCGATGCTTTTTGGGTTGAGGATTCTTAAAACGATTGATTCGCCGTAAGCGCCCGGGAGAATTGATGTTCTTATCTCCACATCAATCTCATCAATTTTTACGCTGAATCGGCCGTCTTGGGCTTCGGTTTTGATATTTAATTTTAAGCCAGACAATAGTTTAACGCGGGGGAGTACCGAGTTGTAAGTATCCAAATCAAACCGGAGAATATCGTTAAGCACCCCGTCCAGCCGGTAGCGGAGCCGAACGTAATCCTCCTCCGGCTCAATGTGCACATCCGAGGCCTCAAGAGACAGGCCGGCGGCGATTAAAATTTCCACAACTCGCGTAATGCGGTACTGTTTTTTTTCTTTGAGCACTTCTTCAATTTTGATTTTTACGTCTTCAACGGTTTTGACTTTTTCAATAAGTGAAGTTATCTCCTCGTTGGAAATATCAATGGCGCCGGCTTTGGTTTCCAAAGCGAAAGAAATTTCTTTGTATTTTTCCATCGCCCGGGCGACGCTTTCCGGCGACGAAAGATAAAGGGTGGAGAAATAGCCGCGTTTGGTTAGACCCGACATTATGTCGGCAACCTTCGGCTGATTCGGGTTAACCGTTGCCAAATCCACTTTTTTATTTAGGAGGCGGAATACGACTGTTTCCGCTTCGCGGGCCGCCGCTTCCGGAATGAGCCGGAGGGCGTCGGTGTCAATCGGCGTTTTGGTAAGATTTACGAAACCCAATCCTTGCCGGGAGGCGGCCAACTGAAGAAATTCTTCTTCCTCTTTGCGGCGGAGTTCTTCATATTTTTCTTGCTGTTTTTCTTCGTTGAATTGGATAACCATGCCTAAATTGTAGCTTTTTTCACACCCAACATTCGTCAAAAAACCTCTTCGCTTCCTATTTTCTCTTTTACGCCTCAACCAAGCCATTTTTTAAATTTTTTGGCGTCTGCGTTTTTCCGCTTGACAGCTTCTATTTTTCCTGCTAGCATATTGGGCAGTTTTCGGGCAGTCAAAAAACCCGAGCTGCCGTAAGGCAAGCTCAAAACACAAAAAACAGAAAGGCGGAAAAAAATGAAAAGTATTAAGCCGGTTTCGTTCATTGTCATTTTCGTGTTCGCGGTGTGGTCGGCATTCATCGTTGGATGCAGCACTACACCGAAAGTGGTGAGTCGGTCTCCGGCCACGACTGGTTATCAATACGGCGCGGAGCCGTCTAAAACAGTGACGGCGCCAGAAAGCCGCGAATACAAACGGCATGTGAGAGAGAGCCAGGCAATGGCTCTTGCCCACGAAAGAAATCTGGCCGCCATGGAGTACCAAAACAAGGAAGCCAAGGTGGCCCAAGAGCTTGGAATACAAACTCCAGCTCCGGTACCAACCCCGACGGCTTCGGCTGAACCCCAGAGGAATTGGGGTAACGGTGGAGCGCCGATTCCATGGAGACAAGCTTCCGGGAATATGCCGACTTATCAGCCGGCGCCGTTGCCGCCGCCCCCAATGCAAGTAACGGCTCCGTATGGATACGGAAATGTTGCTTATGTAGGAAAATCGTGGGGCCCGTTTAACTTCGGGGCGAGCATTATTGCTGTGCCGCCTCCGCCGGTGTATTATTCGCCGTACTATTACCCACAAAGGACGGTGGTGTATCATCACCACACCTCGTTCGGCGGGGTGTTGGGGTTCGGCGGTCGGCACCACGGACACGGACGGCATCGTTAAGAGTTAAGTGAATTTGCTCACGGCGCGTTTGGAAAGGATTTCCAAACGCGCTTTTCTTTTGGCTCGCGGGTAGTAGAATGCTTTTTATGAAGTTTATATCTCGCTCGCTGTCCGACACCGAAAAGCTTGCTGAAAGGTTTTTAAAGGGCTTAACACTAGCAAAAGACGAGGCGACCATTATCGGCCTTTACGGCGATTTGGGTTCTGGAAAAACCACTTTCGTGCAGGCGGTTGGGCAGCTGCTTGGCATAACCGAGCCCATGCAAAGCCCGACGTTTGTCATTATAAAAACCTACAACCTGCAACTTACAACCAACAACAAAGGGTTTCAGAATCTGATTCATGTGGATTCATACAGATTGGAGAAAGGGGAAGAATTGCGAAAACTGGGATTTAAAGAATTATTGTCTCACCCCAAAAATTTAATTCTCATTGAGTGGGCTGACAGGGTAGCTGGTGTTTTGCCGCCTGACCACATTAAGCTCCTCTGCAAGTTTATGGATGAGCAGACGAGAGAGTTTACCGTCGAAAACTCTAAATCCTAAATTCCCTGCCTGCGGCAGGCAGGTAATCAAGTTCAAAACTCAAAGTTTGAATTTTTGGCTTAGATTAGGTCTAGAGTTTAGAACTTAGAGTTTTTATTGCGTGTGTAAGACCAGATATACACCGTGCTCATTGGTCTCGCCAAGTGAATGAAGATTTTCAAAAGAATTGTTCCCGAACATAATCCTTAATACGCTATACTTAATACTATTAAAGCCATGTCACCAATCTCAAAAAAGCAGGAACCTTTACTGAAGATATCCTCACCAAAGACACGATTAGTGATTCTCGATGCTCATGCCATCCTCCATCGCGCCTATCACGCTCTGCCGGAGTTCGCGAGTTCTAAAGGCGTGCCGACGGGAGCGCTTTACGGCCTTGCCTCAATGCTCATTCGCATCATCGGCGATTTGAAACCCGACTACATTGTTGCGGCCTATGATTTGCCGGGACCGACTTATCGCCACGAGGCCTATGAAGGTTATAAATCACAAAGGAAAGAAGCCGAGCCGGAACTCAAACTCCAAATGCAGAAGTCGCGCGAAGTTTTTCAGGCCTTCGGCATTCCTATTTACGACAAGCCCGGCTTTGAAGCCGACGATATAATTGGAACCATCGTTGAAAAACTAGACGCTAAACGCTCTACGCTAAACGCTGATATTATCATCGCTTCCGGCGACATGGACACGATGCAATTAATTTCCGGCAAACAGGTCAGAGTTTATACATTAAAACGCGGGCTTTCGGACACGGTGCTCTATGACGAGGAGGCGGTTAAAAACAGGTTTGGTTTCGGGCCGGAGCTCATTCCCGATTTCAAAGGGCTTTCAGGAGACCCGTCGGATAACATCATCGGGGTGGATGGCATCGGCGAGAAAACAGCGACGACTTTGATTATGACCTTCGGTTCCATAGAGGAGATTTATAAAAAGTTAAAAAAGGATACGGGCGCGTTTAAGAAAGCGGGGATTAAGGAAAGAGTGGTGGAGCTTTTGAAAAAAGGCGAGGAGGAGGCAGAGTTTAGCAAAATGCTTGCGACCATCCACCGCGATGTGCCGATTAATTTTCAATTACCGGAGAAAGAATGGCGCGAGGCGGTTCAATTGGAGGAGATTTTAAAATTGTTTCGGGAGCTTGAGTTTAGGACGTTGGGGGCGAGGGTTAGGGAGCTTTTGGAGAAAAAAGGGACACGGACAAAAGAGGAGAGTGAAGCGGAAAGCGGGGCAGGAGGAAAGGAAGCCCCGCCGTCCGCCGTGGCGGACGGCGGGGCGAGCGAGTTTTTATTCGCAACCCATAATCCGCGAGAAGTGAAAGAACTAGGCATCATGCTCTCGCTTGTTGATTCCAACATCGCGAATCCGACCGCCGATGAAATCTTTCGGTTCACCGAAGCAAAAACGCCTGCCGAAGCGCGAGAGAAACTTCTGACCGAACTCAAAAAAAGAAATCTTGAGAAGGTTTGGGGCGATATTGAAAAACCGCTTATTCCAGTAACGGAAAAGATGATGACACGCGGCATCTTGGTTGATGCGCCATATCTTCACTCGCTCTCCAAGAAACATCACAAAACTCTTAATGAACTTGAAAAGAAAATCTGGAAACAGGCCGGAGCGGAGTTTAATGTCGCTTCGCCGAAGCAGCTTGGCGAAGTGCTGTTCAAGAAGTTGGGGCTGTCGGCGAAGAACCAAAAGAAAACTGCCAAAACCGGCGCGCTCTCCACTCGCGAGTCCGAACTTGAGAAACTCCGCGACGCTCATCCCATCATTCCTCTTGTTTTAGACCACCGCGAACTCTCCAAGCTTCTCGGCACCTACATAGACGCGTTGCCGGCTCTTGCCGACGGTACCGGTCGGCTTCACACCACTTTTCTTCAAATTGGCGCGGCAACCGGTCGGATGTCCTCGCGCGACCCGAACCTTCAAAACATTCCTAACAAAACCGAGTTGGGACGGGAGATTAGGAAGGCCTTTATTACGGAGAAGGGGATGAAACTCGTTTCCCTTGATTACTCGCAGATTGAGCTTCGGGTGGCGGCATTTCTTTCAGGCGATGAGAAACTCATTGAAATTTTCAAACGGGGTGAGGATGTGCACACCAGCGTTGCGGCCGAGGTGTTTGGCGTCGCGGGAAACAAGGTGCACCCCGACATGCGCCGGAAAGCGAAGGTCATCAATTTTGGCATCATGTACGGAATGGGAGTAAATGCTTTGCGAGCGGGTCTCGGTGGTTCCCGCGAAGAGGCGCAAAAATTCCTCACCGACTACTTTACAAAGTTTAGCGGTCTTGCCGCATACCTTCAAAAAACGAAAGAGGCGGCGGCACGAGCTGGCTTTACCGAGACTTTTTTCGGAAGGCGCCGCTACTTTGAAGGTTTCAACTCACCCCTGCCTTTTATCCGCGCTGGAGCCGAGCGGATGGCGATTAACGCGCCGATTCAAGGGACGCAATCGGACATAATAAAAATCGCGATGGCTCGGGCGGACGAGTTTTTACAAAAAGAAAAATTAACCGGCCAAGTTTATCTTCTCCTACAAGTCCATGACGAACTTCTGTAT
>LCOC01000009.1:0-2651 GCA_001000545.1 Parcubacteria group bacterium GW2011_GWA2_47_21
GGCGGGCTGAAGATAATGGCGGCGCGGATGTTTGCCGACCAACTGACAGAAGAGGCCGCCGATTTACCGGACGCCCCAAGCGCCGACCTCTTTGAGCTTCTTCATCAGGCAATTCTCAATTTCCATCAGACGCAACTCAACAACTGCCTTTTTGAAGACATAGAAACGGAAATTGTGAGCGACCACCAAAAAATCGTGGCGAAGCTTCGTCAGATTGCGGGCAAGCTGGGGATTGCCTACAAAGAAACGGAAGGTCGCCTGGTGGGTTAGTTCCGCGGAAGAAAGAAGAATTTTGGCGGGCAGGACATTCTCATCGTCCTCCCGCTTTTTTGCGCTTGCTTTTTGCGCTTGCTTTTTTGCGGCAGAAGTCTAAAATTAGCGGAGAAAAACGCGCTTTATGACAAACGAAATTGAAAAGGTTCTTTACAAAGCGGTGTTGGTCTTTTTAGTTAAAGACGGCAAAGTTTGTTTACCTGTTAAGAAATTGAAAATCGGCGCCGGGAAACGTAACGGATTTGGAGGCGGCGTTGAGAAAGACGAGTCGTGGAAAAACGCCGCCGCCCGCGAGATGGTTGAGGAAGCCGAAATTAAGGTCTGGCCGAAAGACCTGCGAAAAATCGCCTATCTTTTTTGCCGCAATCAAACGGAGACGGGTTTGAAATTCACTTCTGAGATTGTCGTTTTCGCAACAACTTTCTGGCTTGGAGAACCCAAAGAGACAAAAGAGATGGGCCCGCCGGAATGGTTTCAAATTGAGCAGCTGCCGCAGAGCGAGCTTATGCCGGGAGATAAAGGGTGGCTCCCGGAAACCTTGGCGGAAAAAATTTTGCGGAACGGCAAAAAAATCCCCATGGTAGAAATTTGGTACGGACCCAGGCAGGAAACGATTACGCGGCCGATAAGAATGATTTGGCTCAAACCATCGGAGGAAAAGTCCTAGCGCGGCTTTTCCTCTTTTTTATTGATTTGCTAATGACCAATCATCCCCGTTGGACTTCAAAATAATGGTTCCGGCTTGGTCGGTGCTAAAAATAGCCGTGCCGAAATTTTCAAGGGTTTGAATGGTCTCTTTGTGAGGATGGCCGTATTTGTTTTCTTTGCCGGCAGAAATCAAAGCAAAATCCGGCGAAACGGCCGCCACAAACTCCGGCGAGGTGGAGGTCTTTGAGCCATGGTGGCCAATCTTCAACGCCTCGCAATCAAGCGCTTCCCTGTCAAGCCAAATCAGATAATTCTCAATGGCGCTCGGCGCATCGCCGGTCAAAATCGCGCAGGTCTCTTTGTAAACCAATTTCGCCACAATGGAACCGTCGTTCGGAGAAAGTCCGGAAACATCGCGGTCGGGAAACAAAATATCAATAAAAACCTGGAAATCCGAGTCCAAAATTATTCTTTGCCCGCGCCGGACCAAACGCCGCTCCGGCGTTTCAGTGGTCGCCGCCCGATTAAAAATTTCAAAAACCTCCGTATCGTTTCTTGTCCCCGATTCAAAGACCGATAAAACCCCGAAGTCATTAAATAAATCTATGAAGCCGGCAAAATGGTCTTTGTCCGGATTAGTCACAAAAACGGCGTCAACTGTCCGGTCGTAAAACGGCATCACTTCCCGCAAAGCGGTGATAATAGAACCATCGGGACCGCCGTCAAAAATCACCTGAACGCCGTTCGGCGCTTCAATATAAATCGCGTCGCCTTGGCCGACATCCAAGACGGCTAAAGTAAGTATGCCGCCGCGGCTCTCCGCCGCGGCGGCATACCAAACGAAAAAATTCGCCCCGACCAAGACAAGGATGGCGCCTGCAAAAATATTCTTTGGCAATTCCGCCTTTATCATTAAATCATTATCGCAAAATTTCTGGTTACAAAAAACTGGTATTCGGACATATCTTTTTCAAAACACGCATATCCGCCTGCTGGCGGACTGCTATATTCGCGCCAGCACCCTGCAATGTTTTGAAAAAGAATGCCCTCACTTCAAATTTTAGGGAACCCCGCCGCTTGCTTGCGCAGGCAGGCAAGCGGCAAAGCTTTCCGAACATCTCAACAAAAACCCTCTCCATGTCTCTAAACATAAAGAGGGCTGTCAATCAAAACTTGAAAATTCGCCGGACGAAAATCATCGCGCCGGTAAAAAGCCGAACACCGAAAATGAAAGCGCCGGCTATGGGTATCCCAACGCCGGCAGCAATTAAGTAAGTGCCGGCCACCACGACTGCAAACAGAAACAAATAACAAGCGACGAAAAAAGAACTCATAAGAAAAGGCAACTGATGAAACATCATACCGAACGCAAAAAATCTGTCAAAAAAATTGTGTTATACTATGCTTAACCTATTAATAGACCGGCCAACCAACGGATGAATCATTCTCCACAGACCAATATGTGCTTGGGACGAAAAATTGAAAAACACGGTTTCACCCTAATTGAACTCTTGGTGGTAATTTCCATCATCTCGCTTTTATCGTCGGTGGTGTTGTCTAGTTTGAATAGCGCCAGACTTAAAGCCAAAGACAGTAAAAAGATGCTTGAGCTCCAGCAACTTATTACCAGTCTTGAAAGATACTACATGGATACAAATTCTTTGCCTCCAAATGTAAACGCGGTTAACGGATGGTGCATCATTGGTCAGAATTATTTAGGAAGCGTGTGC
>LCOC01000009.1:2703-21679 GCA_001000545.1 Parcubacteria group bacterium GW2011_GWA2_47_21
GCTAGTGATAAATGGTATTGTCTTGAATTTAATAAGTAATGGAGATTTAAAAGAGTGGAGTGTAGTTGTAATAATATTAGGTCTTGATGAAAAAATTTGAGGAACAAAAATTCACGATTCCGAAACTAAAAGGTATTTCGGAGAAAAATATTGAGGAGCATCTCAAACTCTACGCGGGTTATGTGAAGCATGCGAATCTTATTTTGGAAAAAATCGCGGAATTAAAAAGTAATCCCGAGAAAAATGCTTACGCCCTTGGCGAAATCAACCGGCGGTTTGGGTTTGAGTTTAACGGCATGAGAAACCACGAAGTGTATTTCAGAAGTCTTGAGGGCGGGACCAAACCGCTTTTGCAAGACGGAGCTTTTGTCAAAGCGGTCGCCGAACATTGGGGTTCGTTTGACGCATGGCTCGCGGAGTTTAAGGCAATCGCGCTTACGCGCGGCATCGGGTGGGCATGTCTCTATTACGACCCCGTTTCAAAGGAACTCCTGAACGCGTGGGTGGACGAACAACACATGGGGCAACTCGCAAACTCCACGCTCATCTTCGGCCTTGATATGTGGGAGCACGCTTTCGTCGCCGACTATCAGCCGAGCGGCAAGAAAAATTACATTGAGGATTTTTTTGCCAATCTGAATTGGGAAGTTGTAGAGGAGAATTATAATATGGCAAGCAGATAATCTACGAACGGCCGCGAGGCGCGGAAAGACCGGCAAAACTAGATTGGTAAAATTTTTTAAGCAGGAAAAAATATAAAAGATACCAAGCTACTATCGCCCCAAAAGGCAAAGCGGGCGCGGAAACCGACGCAAAAGGAATCTTGCTGAACAAATTCACAACCGCCAGCTCATAGTAAAGTAAAGCAAAAGAGATAAACCCAAACGGCAAAGCCAAAAAATTCCAGACAAAACCGGCAAGGCCGGTTAAAAATCCGAAAAGCATAGTCATGGGGATAGTGGCGAGAATCAACAGATTCGCCGGCAAGGAAACCAAAGAAACCTCGCCGATTTGATAAACCAAAAACGGTAAAACAAAAATCTGGGTGGACATAGTGGCAATCGCCGCTTCTTTGAGAGGGCGGTAAAATCCGCTTGGCACCAAGAATTTAGAAACGACCGGCGAAACATAAATAAGACCGATGGTCGCCAGGAAACTCAACTGAAACGACGGGTCAAAAACCAACACCTGGGGGTTGATTGCCACCATCACAAATCCGGCTAAGGCCAAAGCGCGCGTAACGCCGTAAGTTCTGGATAAATAACGGGCGACAACAACTAAAACGGCCATAATGGCCGCCCGAATCGTCGCCGCCGACGCGCCGGTCATAATCGTAAATAAAATTATGGAAATGCCGGCAAAGAGGAGGCCCGCTCGCCTCGGCAAAAATCCGAAAAAACGCCGAACCGCTTCGGCGACAATGGTAATGTTGTAGCCGGAAAGAACGACAATATGAATCACGCCGACCAGCCGAAAATCGTCTAAAAGCTTATCCCCCAAAGACCGCTTGGCGCCGAGGAGAATCCCTCCGAGCAAAGAAACCTCCGGCTTGGGAATAACCGCTTCCATATTTTCCACAAAAGAATTTTTAAAATCCAGAAGCGCCGCTTTAATCGGATTACCCGCGTCTTTTTCCAAGACCTCAATTGCCGGTTTATAAAACTCGTAGTAAATTCCGTCTTTGGCCAGATAAGCGGGGTAGTTGAAGACCCGACCGTTATCGCCTTCAAAATTTTCCGGCTTCGTAATCCTGCCGACAACTTCTATTTTGTCGCCGTATTCAAAATCAGAATAGCGTTCGGCAATTACCAAAACGCCGGTATTTATCAAAAACTCATTCCGGTCTGCCAAAAGATTTTCCACTCTGACTTTAAGGCGAGTTGACCCCTCTCTTCTATCCGGCTCCCCAATAACCACCCCTTTAACGGTTACTGTTTCTGAAATCTTCTCCTGCAAAACGGGCTCCAGGCCGCTATTCCGGCTAAGTTCGTAACGAAAAATTCCCGCGCCGAAAGCCGCCATTACAAGGGGTAAAAGAAGCAAACTCTTAAAATCCGGTCTGTTGAACTGAAACCATAAAAACAAAATCGCTCCGAGAAATAATAAAAAGAACCCCGTAAAGAAAGTGGCAGGCAATAAAGAACTGACAAAAACTCCGCCGGCAAATCCTCCAATCAATGTGTAGAAAATTTTTGCGGGCATATGTGAGACAAATTCATCATTCTTCTTTCAACCAAAATTGCTAAACTCGCGTAGCAAATCTTCCTCTTCCTCTTTTGAAAAGACCTTTTTATATTTGGCCCTTTTCCCCTTCACCCGTTTCAAGCACTCGGCCCAGGTCTTGTGAGTTTGGACAACACCGCCTACCAAAGAGACATAAGAGTAAGCCGCCTGGCGCGTTTTGCCGCGCTCGGCAGTTTTTCTAAAAGACCATTTTTCATCCGGCGAAAAATCCAGAATATTTTTAATGGGATAATCCGAAAGCAGCCCTTGATAAAGGGTCGGCTTATGTCCGTCGGCAAAAGCGGTGGCAATTTCGTCGCACCGCTCGTTGCCCGCGACACCCGCGTGGCCGGAAACTAATCGCCATTCAATGTTTTTATTTTGGGTTTGAGAAAGTAATTTTTCCCACAAATCGCGATTCTCCACATCTTTTTTATTCCCCGTCTGCCACCCGTTTTTCTGCCAGCCGAAAATCCACTTTGTGATGCCGTTGACTAAATAACTGGAGTCGCTGTAAAGGTTCAACCTTGAATCGGGAGAAAGGTTGAACCTTGACACTGCTTTCAGTGCTTCAGTCGCGGCTCGAAGTTCCATTCGGTTGTTGGTCGTCCTCTCTTCTCCCCCACCGAGCTCAATTAGTTGTTTGTCGTTGGTTGTTAGTGGTTGGTCGCTGTTTTGCGGCAGTATAATTATGGCCGCAAAACCGCCCGGCCCCGGATTTCCGCGCGAAGCGCCGTCGGTAAAAATAATGATAGGGTGAGGAAGCATAAATTAGAAATTTAGAAACACTGAAATTATAGCGTAAAACTATTCCGCGTAGTTTCGCGTAAGTTCCCTGCCTACCCTGTCTCCCGGCGGACATGCTTGCGCGCCGCACGCAGGCAAGCACGGACAAGACGGTAGGCCTGCCTGACTGCCGTCAGGCAAGTCCGGCAGGCGGGCGGGCGCATGTGTTAAAAAAACCGGAGCGCCGTATTGCGCTCCGGGACCGTGTTCTGCAACCGCAAATCACGGGCAAAAACCGAACCTCGTTTCTGCTAATGCCTCTGTTATACGCCTCACTGTCCGAAGGACGACGGAACCGCCAAATCCTAGCGGTTAATGGAGTAGGAATGAGGGTCTGGCATTACAAACCGGAGAAGCGACCGAGGTTACTCGTGGAATTGGCCGCCATAACCAATTTGTGGTATTTGGTAATATTGGCAATGTTTCAGTGCCCGCCAGAAAGGTTCGGATTAGGGGTTTAATGTAGGGTATTACTCTGGCGCACACCTTATCAGATTCACTGTAAAATGTCAACAACCCGCAACCGAAGCACCGGTGGGTGGCGGTAAAATGACTTTTCCAAAGTGGCCACAAGATTTATGGTGTCGCCCGCTTTAATTTCCCTGCCAAAGCCGTCCGGCGACATGAAAAAACTGATTGCGGAGACCTCCCCACCGTTTGATTTATTAAAAACAAGAGAGAGGTGATTTTTGTCGCGCCCAAACCGGCCAATCTCGGCGACCCTCAAATTTTCAAATAAAAAAACGGGTTTGGGATTGCCCGTGCCGAACGGCGCTAGCTTTTCCACCACGGAGTAATTCTCATCGTTTACATCATCCAGAGAAAACCGCGCGTCAACCCAAAGCGGCTCCGCGGCCGAATCCTTTACCGATTGGATTTTTTTATAGGCGCACAAAAGTTCTTCTGCCAAAAAGTGGATTTTTTCTTCCGCCACCGTAAAACCCCCGGAACTGTGGTGGCCGCCGAATTCAACAAAAGCCCCCCGAGCCGCTTCCATGAGAGTAATCAAATTTACATCGCCCGAGGAGCGGCACGAGCCCTTGATTTTAGAACCGCCCTCCCTGCCCCAAAGAAAAACCGGCCGGCCGTGGTCCTCGGCTAAAGCGTTGGCGACAAGGCCTAAAAGCGAGGGCCGCCAAAGGGGGTTACCGAGCACAATCACTTCTTTTTGAGCCGACACCAATCGCTCGCTCATAATTTTTTTGGCTTCCTTAACAATCGCCGCGACGCGACCTTTACGCTCGTCATTTATTTTGTTGAGATGTTCGGCATACATTCCCGCCTCCAAATCATCTTTCGTAGAAAGCAGCTTGAAAGCGTCCATCGGTTTGCCCATTCTTGAAGCGGCGTTAATGCGAGGCGTAATCATAAAACTAACATCGTCTTCGGTTAAATTTTTCTGGCTTATTTTGAGGCGCAAAAGAAGCTCCCTGAGGCCGGCGCGCGGGGATTTTCGCAAAACTTTTAGGCCGTAGTGCGCGAGGACGCGGTTCTCGCCGGTTAACGGCACCATGTCGGAGAAGGTGGCCAAACCGACCATGTCCAGAAGCCATTTTTCCCACCCAATAGGAAAAATGGCTTCTGAAATTTTCAAATCGGAACGAAGGATAGAACAAAGCGCTTGCACCAGCTTAAACGCGACGCCCGCTCCGCAGAGATTTTTATCCGGATAATCGCAACCTTCCTGTTTCGGATTAATAACCGCAGAAGCTCTTGGAAATTCGCCGTTAGGTAAGTGATGGTCGGTGATAATCACATCCACTCCAAGCGAATGGGCATATTCAATCTCCTTAGCATCGGCAATACCGCAATCAACCGTTATCAAAAGCTTTGCTCCCCGCTTCGCGATTCCTTCTATGCCTTCGGCATTCAAGCCGAAACCCTCATCGTGCCGGTCGGGAATGTAATTCTCAAAATTCTCGTAGCCGATTTTTTTAAAAAAATCGTGAAGCGCCACGGCGCCGGGAATGCCATCGGCGTCATAATCGCTCCAAACGACAATCCTCTCCTTATTCTCCGCCGCCTTTACCATTCTTTCCACCGCCTGCGCCATTCCTTTTAAAAGAAAGGGGTTGTGGATGTGTTTTTCGTAATCGGGATTTAAAAATTTCTCCGCTTCTTCGGCCATTTTTATACCGCGATGAAAAAGCAGACGGGCAAGAAGCGGCGGAAGGCCTTGGAGGCCTTCCGCCGCTTTCTCCGAAATTTCCTCCCGCACTTCATATCGCTTCATCTAAAAATTCTACCACCTTTCACCCGTCCTTTATACCTAATACTTTATACTTTATACTTAATCCATGTCCGATTGTATTTTTTGCAAAATCGCCAAAAAAGAAATTCCGGCGGAAATTGTCTATGAGGACGAAAAATTTTTGGCGTTTTTAGATATTCATCCTCAGTCGCCCGGCCACACCCAAATTATTCCCAAGAAACATTACCGGTGGGTTTGGGACGCGCCAAACGCCGGAGAATATTTTGAAGTGGTAAAAAAAATTGCTAAAGCGCAACGGAAAGCGTTTGAAACCGACTGGATTCTCTCAAAAATAATCGGCGACGAAGTGCCCCACGCCCACATCTGGATTTTCCCGAACGACAAAGTTCAGGGCGACAAAATGGACCTCCAAGGCAATGCTAAAAAAATAAAAGCCGCTCTATGAAGCGACTTATGAGCCAAGACCAAACTAAAAATATTCCGGCAACGGCGGCAGATAAAGTAGTGGGTTTAGGTTAGCCCTCGCCGCCTTCAAACCAAGAAGGAAAGCCCGAACGAGTTCTCGGTCACCGAAACTCTCATGGTTAACCCGTCCTTTCTCGTAAAAGTGGTGGAATCGAAGACCTCCGCAAAAACACTAGCAGGAAAGTAATTTTTGGTCAAAAAACTCCACAAAATCCGCTCTGCCTTTTGAAGCTATGTTCAAGCGCTTCAATCCCCGGCAGTGTCCCATGTGCTAAAAAGTGGAGCATCGCCCCGCCGCCGGTGGAAACAAAACCAAATTTATCCAAAATCCCAAGTTCTTTTATAGTAGCCAAAGTGTCCCCGCCGCCGACAATGGAATAAGCGCCGCTTTGGGCGAGTGTATTCGCCAGTTTCTCCGTTGTCATTTTCAAACCCTCCTCGTAAATTCCGAGCGGGCCGTTCCAGATAATAAACTTGGCCTCTGCCATTAATTTCTCGAGCCGTTTGAGCGTTTTGTTGCCAACGTCAACAACGCGTTCGTTCTTGGTAATTCCCGACGAATCCTTTAAGGATGTTTCTGAACCGATGGAGACCAAAACATCTTCCGGTAAAATTACTTTCTCGCTTTCGGACAAAGAGCTTAAATCGAGCGGTTTCTCGCTTACTCTTGACTGGCCCACTTCCAAACCGCGAAATTTGAAAAAATTATTGGCTAAAGCCCCGCCAATAAAAATGGCGTCGTAATTCTCTAAAAATTTTGCCGCCACCGGCAATTTAATATCCGCTTTGGCGCCACCCAGGATGAGTAAAGCGGGGCGCGGAGGATGAAACGCTTTAGATAAATTTTCTATTTCCAAACCGAACCGAAGGCCGGCAAAAGACGGTAAAAATTTCGGCACGCCGACGATTGAAGCGTGGGCGCGATGAGAAGCCGAAAAGGCCTCGTTGATAAAAATGTCGCCCAATGACGACAGTTGTTTGGCGAAAACGACATCGTTTAATTCCTCGCCTGATTCAAACCGGATATTTTCTATCAACCCGAATTCTCCGGCTTTGAGTTTGGCAACTTTTGTTTTGTCCGCCGATTCAAAAAATTCCACGCGAAAATCCGAACCGAGATTTCTGACCAGCGGCAGAAGACCCTGTTTTTTATCGGCGTGGGAAATAATCACCGTCTTTGCTCCGGACCGGCGAAGCATCCTTAAAGTCGGGTAAACCGCCTTAAGACGGAAATCGTCCGCGACGGAGCCGTTTGATATCGGCACATTTAAATCCAACCGCAGTAACACTTTCCGGCCGCGCGAGAGAACGGCTTCTTTGATAATTTTAATCATTTATTTTATAGCATCCACGGAAGCGAGGAGTTCACGAAAAGAAGTCGTCTCCAAACTCCCCCGCCCCACCAAAAGACCGATAGCGGTGCCCTCGGAAATAAAATGGGCGGCATTGTGAGCGCCAACCGAACCGCCGTAAAGAATCGGCGTATTGGGTAGCGGATTGCCGCCCACAAAAGCGGCGAGAGTTTTTCTGATAAAAATCACGGTCTCGTGAAGGTCGCGGGGATTCATGGCCTCCCGCTCGGCCTTGCCGATGGCCCAGACCGGTTCGTAAGCGATAATCAGATTATCTAAAAATTTTCTGGGAATAGCCGACAGGGCGGAGCTGATTTGTCCTTCCAAAATGGAAAGAAAAAATCCTTCCGTGTCACGCGCCGATTCGCCCACGCAAAGAATTGCGTAAAGGCCGGCGCGCAGCGCCGCCGCCAAACGCTTCCCGATATCTTTATCGGTCAAACCGAGCCGTCTCTCTTCCGAATGGCCAATCAAAAGATACCGGGCGCCAATTTCAAAAATCATGGACGCGGGTATAGAACCCGTCCAAGAGCCGCCTTCCTCGGCTGAGGAGGATTGGGCCCCAAGGAAAATTTTTTTAGGAGGAAGAGTTCTAGCCAGAAGCGCCAAAAAAGGCATCGGCGGGCAGACGACCAATTCCGTCTTTTTTAAAGACAGAGCGCCGCGTTTTGCGGTATTCCAAAACTTAACCGCGTCAGAAGGCAAATTCGGATGATTCTTCCAATTGGCAACAATAAGTTTTTTATTCAATATCATAGACATAGAGAGAGTATAGAATGTAACCAAAGAAATTAAAAACGTAAAGCGAAAAATGTTAAACTAAAATTTAAAACAATGAAGATGCCGATTTTGTTCTGCTTCTTGGTTTTTAGCTTTTCGTTTTGAATTTTCCATTTATTCCACTTCCCTCCACGAACCGAATTTGTAGCCGCCAGCGGGACCGGCGCTGAAAAGCAGATTAGCCAGACCGGTTTCGTAAATAACTTGTGCGCTGTTTTGAAGGGTTATTTTATAAGCGGTCACTTCTTTGATGTTCACGCTGTTCTTAAGGTCAATTTCGCCGGAACCCGCATAAACAAGAAGTTTCCCTGAAGCGCCATTTTGCACTTCTATCGCCAACTCGCTGCCGCCGTCTCTAGCGCTCCGATTCTGCGAAATAAATAAAATGTAGGAGTTGGCATGGCCCGAACCGTAAAAAGTGGCGGAGTTCTTCAAATTGATTTTGCTTGAATTAATCCTGTCGGCCGGGTTATCCGCCACCACCGCCACGCTATTTGCACCAAGCGCCGCGCTAACACGGACCGACGCCGTGTTGGCAATGTCAATATTGCCGGTAACCCAAAGCGGGCCGGCGAGAGTCACTTGGTCGCTCCCGTCAATATTTAAATCACAGGGTATTTTTTTTGGTCCGATTGTTATGGAACCCGAAATATTGTATTTGCCAGCGGCACAAGTAACGCTTCCGCCCGCCGCGGCGTCGTTTTTCCACTCTTCCACTTGGGAATCGGAAATCGGCAAAGTGGAAGTGGCTTGGTCTTGGCTCCCGGGATAAAGCGTTCCAAGCACCGTCGTGCCTGAAATAGTTTGATAATACGCATTTTTATTAAGAGTGGAATTTTGGATAGTGTGCGCGTAACCGGAACTCGTCGCGTGTACGCCGCTTAAAAGTCCAGCCGGACCGCCGGAAATGACATCACCTTTAATTAAATTTGAGTTTGCGCCGGTTACTGGCCCATTGGAAAAAACATTGCCGACGACCGACGACGTGTTCTTGAGGTGTATACCTCCTTCACCCGACTGAATTCCGTAGAAAAACGAGGCGCCTTCTCCGGTTTGGAGAGTGGCCTTGCTGTTACGTTTAGCTAAAAACGAATCGCCGGCGGCTATTACTTCTATCGTCCCGCCGACATTAGTGGTGGTGGCGGAAGCCCGCACTGCGCCGATTGACAGCGACTCATTGTCTGAAACCGAAACGCCATTCCGAAGCCGATAAGTAACATCTTCCAAAAGCCCCTCGGCCGCGGCGAAACTCTCGCGAGAACGAAAGAGTTCTCGGCTGGACGATACTTCCTTTAAAACCGGCGCGGCCACCCCGCCCAAAACCACCGACGAGGCGAAAGTGAAAAACAAAATGGCGACGATGATGGCCTGCCCGCTATTTTTTATTCTCTTTGTGTCTGTTTCCATAAAATTAAATGCGGAATGTCCAGGAAGACAAACCTTAACGGTTCTCGTAATCGCCGCGGATGACTGAAGTTGAATAAAAGTCGGCAAAACGAAGCCGCGCCCCCTGCCCGGCTTCCAAAGAAAGTTCTAGCCGAACCGCCGTGGAAGATATGCCGGCTTTACGAAAAACTAAATTGGTTACTCTGGTCGTACTCGCCGTCAAAGCGCCCGCGCCAGAATTATCCTTAAAATACAAAACATCGTTAACCAAGAAGAATTCGGCCACGCTGTTATCAGAGCGATTCAACTTCAAAACCCCGGGGTGCGCGCCCAAAACGCTTGCCGCCGAAACACTATCCGCCAACCGGCTCTCCCGCGAGAATCGTTCCAAAGCCACAACGCCAGAACGGCGCATCTCCCTTACCACTTTGAAAGAAAGATAGGAATCGGTGGCCGCGAGAATCGCTCGAACCGCCGCCAAAGAAAGCAGAGCGAGTAGCGCGGCGTAAATCACCAATTCCGGCAAAGTGAATCCTTTTTTAGATGAAACGCTCATTGAATGAAAACGATATCAAGATGTTAATGAATATGAAATAGGTGGGTGGCATTTGTTTAAATTCCAAACAATACTAAAATCCCAATTATAAAATTCCAAACTCACAATCTCGCTGTCTCGCTGTCTCGAATTTGAAATTTTGGTCATTAGAATTTGGCGTTTTAAATTCAGAACCTAATCGCGCCCTACTCATATTATTCTAAGGTACTCATAAATAATACCAGCATGGCGTTACTCTATGCTCATACTTTAGTTCGCAAACAAATTTGTTAAATAACTGGAAATCTCTTTGGCGGTAGTGCCCGCTGGCTCAAGGTAAGACACCCGAACTGTTACCTTTCGCGCGTTAGCGTCCAAAACGCCAGAGGGCGCTATGTCGTTGTTGCCGTCGCGATAAACCGAATCCAACTTAAAAGTTCTGCTGAAAATTCCGATTGTTTCCGGCGTGGTAGTGCTAGTCCAACCGACGCCGGTTTGCCAAGCAAAATAATAAAAACTACCGGTTGTGAGGGGCGTAATTTTTGACGACCAGCCGCCGTCTCTTATAAATCTAACCGCCTCAAGCCCCTCCTCGGCTAAAAAGGCGGCTTGGCTCACCCGAAGCGTCGCTAACGACGCTTTTACGAAAGAGGAATAAGACGCCAAGAACGCCAAGCCGACTATGGAAAGCACCCCGGCCGCGACGACCACTTCCACTAAACCAAAACCGCGATTGGAATTATGGAGCGTGGAGTTTGAAATGTCGGCGTTATTTGCCCCCTCTGCCGTTTTAATCCTTAATTCATAATTCATAATTCGTAATTCGTAATTCGTAATTCCTAGATTCTTTATCTATTTCATTTTATTCCACAATCACCAACCCCGTCTTGGAAATCCTAACGGTCTTGCTTTCGACGGGATTGGCGGCTAAAGAAATAGTTATTGTGCCGTAGGCATTGACCTCGCCGGTCAGTTTGGCAAACACCGTCTCTGTCGCCGCGCCGGTAAGCGCAATCTGGCTTATAGCAACCAGCGAATCTAAAACCATCACCAAATTGGCCGGATCATTTGGGTTGTAAACAGCTCCCTTAAATCTTACCACTCTGTCGCTTTGAAAATGGACGCCGAAGTTGGACGCTTCTTTGCCTGAAAGGGTTAATTCTCTGGCTTCTTCCAAGACAGCGGCCACTCCTTGAACATCGCCATTTAAGGCCTCTTTATTTCGGAAATTACCGAGCGAATAAAGGATGACAGAAACCAACAAGAGCATTACTCCCAGGACAACCAAAACTTCAAGCAAACCAAAACCTCTGGCGGCAGTTCTAAACATTATATTGTGTTAACCAACGAATACATCGGCAAAATCATGGACAAGGCGAAAAAACCAACGGCCGCTCCAATCACGACCATAAGAAACGGCTCAATGACGGTAGACATATCTTTAGTCCTTTGCTCCACTTCATTTTCATAAAAAGTCGCGACGCCTTCAAGCATCTCGCCGAGTTTGCCGGTTTCCTCACCGATAGCAACCATCTCCGAAACGAAAGTCGGGTAAAGTTTGTCGTGGCTGCTAAAAATCTCCGCCACCGGTTCACCCTTTTTGATGCTCTCCTTGGCTAAAGACAACACTTTTTTATAATAAATATTCTGCACCACATCCTCGGTAATTTGAAACGCCGATATGACATTGACGCCGGCCGATAGAAGAGAAGACAGGGTGCGCGCCGTCCGAGCGGCGTTGGTCTCTTTAACAATTGGACTAATAATCGGAAGCTTAAGAACGGCGCTGTGGTAAAAACGCCGGCCGAATTGGCTTTTACCAAACAAAGAAACAACAACGGACGCGCCCAGTATAATCAGGACGGAAAAAATCGCGTGGTTCTTTAAGAAATCGCTCATAAAAATCACAATTTGAGTGGAAAGAGGCAGTTCCACATTGAGTTCCTTAAAAGTGGCGGTCAGGGTCGGCACGACATAGATAAGCATTAAGACCGCGATTATAACCATAATGGAAAGAATAATTGCCGGATAAATCATGGCGCCTTTGACTTTTCTCTCCAACAAATAAGCCGCTTCCATCTGATGGCTTAAAACCTTAAGCGACTTCGGCAAACCGCCCGATTCCTCGCCGGAACCAACCATGGAAACAAAAAGCGGAGAAAAAATTTCCGGAAAATCTTTCAGGGCCTCGTTTAACGCTTTGCCTTTCTTAACACTCTCGTTTAACGCAATAAAAACTTTTTTGAGTTTGCGATTTCCGGTTTCTTTTTCCATTACCGAGAGCGCCCGAGAAATCGGCAGACCGGCTTCAACCATAGCGCCCAAATTCCTTGCAAAAATAATTTTGTCGTGGGCACCGACTCTGGAAAAAATCCAATCCAAGGAAAAACCTTTGAAAAAGGAGCGGTTTTTCACTTCCTCCGCGTAAATGACATTTTCACCGGTGGCTTTGAGATTCCTGTAAAGCGCGAATCTGTCAGGGGCCTCCGAAAAGGCCTCATATGACTCGCCGCCGGTTGGTTTTATGGCTTTGTATTTGAATTTCATAAATATAACGCTAATACCGCTAATGGGAGACAATGCTAATGCCGCGAATAGCGGCATATAATATTAACAGGTTTTAGAATCATCTTCTGCGGCGTAATCCCTTGTGTAGTGTTCATTGGCGGCATTCGCATTGTGTTTTATTCGTAGCATTCGCGTTATATGGTTTACTCCGACACCACCCTAAATACTTCCTCAATCGTGGTCTGGCCTTGAGCGGCCTTGAAAAGGCCGTCCTCGAGCATAGTGAGCATTCCCTCCTTCTTGGCTTGGGTCTCCATTTCTTCAGAAGTGGCACCTTTCATTATCAAATTCTTTATGGTCGGCGTTACCTTAACCACTTCGTGAATCACCAGCCGACCGCCGTAACCATCTTCGCATTTCTCCGATTTTTTCGGTTTGTAAAAAGGAATTTTACTCCAATCGTCGTTCTTTTGGATGATTTTTTCGTCCTTAAGGGCTTGAAGCACTCTGGCGAGGTCAACGCTTCGGCTAAGTTTCTCCAATTCGGCTTTGGAGAGAAAATATTTTTCCTTGGCTTCGCAAAGCCGCCTGACCAAACGCTGGCCAATCACCACATCAAGCGTTGACACCAAGAGAAACGGCTCGGCTTTCATATCAAGAAGTCGCGGGATAGCCCCGGCTGCCGAATTGGTGTGAAGGGTGGATAAAACCAAGTGGCCGGTAAGAGAAGCGTTGATGGCCAAAGCGGCCGTCTCATTATCCCGAATTTCGCCGACCATGATGATATCCGGGTCTTGCCGAAGGAGAGAGCGGAGGCCGTTGGCGAAAGAGAAACCGATGTCCGGTCGCACTTGGGTCTGATTCACTCTCTTCATTTGGTATTCAATCGGGTCTTCAATGGTGGAAATGTTGACTTCCGGCGTATTCAAAATATCTAAAACCGTGTAAAGCGTGGTGGTCTTGCCGCTGCCGGTCGGCCCGGTGGTTAAAATCATTCCCGTTCTCTCCTTGGTCGCGTGATGAATTTTCTCCAAAGCGTCGCCGTGGAAACCTAAACCCTCCAAACTAAAGCCGGCGGCATTTTCCCGAAGAAGCCGCATAACCACTTTCTCGCCGTAAAAAATCGGCAGAACGGAGACCCGAAGCGAAACCTTTTCAGTGTCGGTCTCCACTTTAAACCGGCCGTCTTGGGGTAACCTTTTCTCGTCCAAACGCAGGTTGGAAAGGACTTTAATTCTCGCCACGATGGCGTTGGCCGCCAAACGAGGCAAAACCATCGTGTCGTGAAGAATGCCGTCTATCCGATAACGGACCAAAACTTCTTTCTCCATCGGCTCAATGTGGATATCGGAGGCGTTTTGGATGATAGCGTGCTTAATCAAAGTATCAACAATTCTTACCACCGGCAGGTCCTCGGCCATCTTTTTAAGCTCCCCTTCGCTGATCACGGCGCCCAAATCCTCCTTAATCGCCTGAATATTGGAAGTCTCTTTTTGGATAATGTCACCAAATTCGGCTTTAAGCGATTTTTGGTATTGAAGCAAGGCCGTCTTGATGGACTCGCGGTTGGTAAGACGGGGTAAAATCCGAAGTCCGACTTTCTTTTTCACAAAATCAATCGCCCCCAAATCATCGGTGTCAATCATCGCCACTTCCAAACCCTCTTCTCCTTTGCGGAAAGCGACTATATTATGATTTCTGGCAATCGGCTCAGGAATCATGGAAAGCACCTCAAAATCAATTTTTTGGTTGCGCAAATCAACGAAAGGAATGCCTAATACGTAGGCCTGCATTCTGGTGAGGTCGTCGGCGGTGAGTTTACCGTCCGCCACCAAGGTCTCTCCGAGTGTCAATCCTTTAACAGACGATTTGTCTTCCGCTTTTTCAATATCGCTTCGGCCGACCAAACCGGAATCAACAATGAACTCCTTTAATTTGTTTTCTTCTATGTACATAAAAAATCATCCCGCCCTTGCTTAAATTATAGCAAGGAAGCGGGATGATTTGAATCAAAGGGGGGAATTAAAACTCGGATTGCTCAATTTCGGCGACGACCCTAACAGTCGCGCTGCAATCGGGAGACGCGCCGACATTCACAATATCCACTCTGGCGTTTTTAGTGCCGACTTTATTATAGGTCTTTACAACTGTGGCCAACTGACCAACCAAATTATCATCGCCCGACCAAGTGAAGATGTAGGTGCCGCCTTCTGGGGGCGCGGGAGGACTTACGATTATCCGCCAAGTGACCGGTTTGCCGATTTCCACAACCTTGGGTGTTGGCTCGCAGGTGACTGAATCCGGTTCATAAGGGACAATGACAATAGGGGTGGGCGACTGCTTAGTTAACGGCGTACAATTTGGCGCCGTGACGGTCACGGTGGCGTTGTAATTGCCGGGACTATCATAAACATGATTAACCGAGGCGCCACTGCCGGTCAAAACATCGTCGCCCGTCCAAGAATAACTGAACGGTCCAGGACATTCGCCAAACGGCGTCGCGGTCCAAGTGACATCTCCTCCCGGATATGAAGGATTAGGCGAGGGCACAACCGTCGCGTCAATTTCCGGTTCTGGTTCCGGTTCGGCGTCGCAGAGAGTCGCCGCGGAATTGCTGTAAACATTCATTGAACGGTCGCCGTATTGATTATTGGTAACATACACCTGGTTTATGATGTCGTCGGAACCGTCGCCTCCCGGACCCGACTCAGAATCGCCATCGCACGAATCAACGGGAATATCTTCATCAACCTGAACCGTTATATTTGCTATCGCCACTTCTCCCGGAACAAGTGGGGAGGTGGCATTAATAAGAACATAGTGTCCATCGGCGTAATACGCTCCATTCGCGGGGTCAATAATATGCATACTGTCGGTGTGAGTTTCACTCACAAACGAAACATCTTTGTCGGCAGTTTTATCAATCACCAAAAGGCAATTATTCGCTTGAACATCGGGGTCGTCCATATTTACGAACATCACCGCCGAAGTCCCAACATCGTCAAAACTGCCGCCATTGACACCCGAGTGAACGGCCTTAATTTGATTGACTGATTCTGTGAGAACTAATTCAGTTTCAATAACTTGGGTGGAACCCACCTCGTCTCTGCCATCCAAAAGGTCCGCAGTGGCATTGGTTCGCGCCACCTCGCTACCACTTGATTGGAGAACAAGAAACCATCGCTCGTTATCTTGCTCATCGTCTTCTCTGTTAACATAAGCGTCAAAAGAATGGGCATAGACCTGGTAACGGCCGGCCGGCAGCGAAACGCTAAAGGTCTCCGATTGTTGGCGGCTTTGGTTAAGTTTCCTCGCTTTCATGTCAACAATGGTCCGCCCCACCCCCGCCGTAAAAGGATTGTTTTGAACGCAGGTACCTGTGCAATAAGCCGGCGACACGGCCGAGACGATGTTTGACGCCGGCAAATCCGCCTCGGCAACACCCAAATAGACCGCCTTTACAAAATAATTAAAAACAGTGCTCGGCGACAAATTACCGTCAAAATATGACAGTGTGTTTGCCCCGATAACATTATCAATTTGGGCTCCGTCGCGATAAATGTTGTAGCCGATTACTCCACTGCTTGAGGGCTTTTGCCAACTCAACTTTATTTGTCCCGAACCAACCGCTTGCGTCTCGGCAATCAAACTGGTCGGTGGCGGATATCCGCCTTGCGAGAAAACGGCGGACGAGAGCGATATTGAAATAATAACGACGGCGCCCAGAGCGAGTGATGGCCAAATATGCGTTGTTTTTTTCATTGTGTCATTAAGCGGCTGGCCGCTTTCAACCCTATCAACAACCTGACCCTTGTTTAGGTTTATTATCGGCACGCCGTTTTTATCAACGCCGAGAGAAGTCGGGGCGGGACCTTGTTTTAGTAGCACTGAGAAAACAACGATAAGGACAAAAATAACCACGCCTAACGCGATAAAAACCACCGCCCGGGAGTGGACTTTCGGCTGATTATCAGATTCTTGGCCAACGGGACTGGCCTGTTCGCTATTTCGTCCGCTATGTTCTTGACCGCCGGCGTCTACCACACTCGCGCTCTGAAACTGGTTATTATTTTGACTGGTATCCATAATTAAAAACCATGTTAAAAAATGAATAAATAAGGGTGTATTTATTCATAAGCATAACACCGCGCACCAGATGTGAGAAATGAGGTGCTGTTGATAACCAGAATTGCGCAAGGATGAATTATATGATAGTGTGCTAGTGTCAATGGTTCGCGCGAGCGAACCTTTTTTACAAGTTAAAAACTTAAAGCGAAAAACGCAAAACTAAAATTCAAAATAGAAAGATTTAAGATGTAATTTTGGGTCTTTAGTTTTTAGTTTTAAGCTTAGCAAAGCGCATGTTTGACCTAAAAACAATCAATTCGGTCTTAAACGAGCTTGAAGACGAGCGCGGCATCCCGCGCGAGAAAGTCATTGAAGCGGTGGAAATGGCCTTGGCGACCGCTTACAAAAAAGAATACGGCAAGAAAGGGCAAATAGTCCGAGCGAAGTTTGATTTAACGACCGGCAAAACGGAATTTCTCCAAGTTAAAATCATCGTTGACAATACCCGAGTCATAACCGAAGAGGAGTTGTTGGAGTTGGAAAGCGAAGGGAAAGAAAAAAATCCGGCAGACGAAAGAATTCGCTACAACCCCGAGCATCACATTTTTCTAACCGACGCGAAGAAAATCCGTAAAGACGCCGAACTTGACGGGGAAATAATCTTTCCTCTTGAAACCAAAGGGGATTTCGGCCGAATCGCCGCCCAGACCGCCAAGCAAGTGATTATTCAAAAAATCCGCGAAGCGGAGAAATTCTCCGTTCTTGAAGAGTTCGGCAAACGCGAGGGCGATATCGTTTCCGGCACCGTGCAAAGAATTGAACGCGGCTCTATTTTTGTTGACTTGGGGCGGGCCACCGGCATGCTCTCCTTTGAAGACCAAATTCCGGGCGAGCGCTACCGCCAAGGCGAACGCATTCGCGCCTTTTTATCCAAAGTGGAAGAAAGCCCGCGCGGAATCTTTCTCCGGCTTTCCAGAACCAATCCGAAATTCCTGCAGGCCTTGTTTGCGATTGAAGCGCCGGAGGTTTCAAGCGGCACCGTGGAAATAAAGGCGGTGGCCCGTGAAGCCGGTTCTCGGACGAAAATCGCGGTGGTTTCCAAAGACCCCCACATAGACCCAGTCGGTTCAATGGTGGGCCAGCGGGGCGTTCGCGTCTCAACGGTCATGAGCGAATTGGGCGGCGAGAAAATAGATATTATTGAATGGTCGGAAGACCCGAAGAAATTCGTTGAGGAAGCCCTGTCGCCGGCGCGCTCTCTTAGCGTGGAAACAGACGAGGCGGCGCACGCGGCAAAAGTGACGGTCGCCGAAGACCAGCAATCGCTGGCTATCGGCAAAGGCGGCCAAAATGTCCGGCTGGCCGCTAAATTAACCGGCTGGCGCATTGATATCAAAAGCGGCAAAGGCGAACCGTTGGTTGTAAGTGAAGAAAAATAAAAATCCCTCCCCCTTCGCCAATATTGGTTCTGAAGTCCCCCTTGTAAAGGGGGTGTCCCGATGTTCATCGGGACGGGGGATTTTATGGAAATTAAAATCCCTCCCCCTCGCAGACCTCGAGGCTCTCCCTTTACAAGAGAGATTTTGAGAAAAGAAAAGATGACAAAAAATCGGAAATAGGATAAATTACTTCTTATTACTTTTAATGTTTAACACGATGAATCTGTTGTTCCTTTTCGCTTTTTTGGCTTCTACTGTCGCAATTGTTTATAGCGCATTTTTAGCAAAAAACATTATTAAGTTGCCGGCAGGTTCCAACCGGATGCAAGAAATCGCCGATGCCATCCGCCAAGGCGCCCAAGCCTATTTGAATCGCCAGTATAAAACAATCGCCATTATCGCTATTGTTTTGTTTTTGATTTTGTGGTTGGTATTGGGATTGACGACCGCTCTTGGTTTTCTTTTGGGCGCGATTCTATCTGCTGTTGCCGGTTATATCGGGATGAATGTCTCCGTCCGCGCCAATGTGCGCACCGCCGAAGCGGCTAAAAACGGTTTGGCGGCCGCTCTTTCTGTTGCCGTCAAAGGCGGCACCGTTACCGGTTTAATGGTTGTCGGTTTGGCTTTGCTTGGCCTGACTTTTTTCTATTATCTTTTCGGCGATATCAAGGCGCTTATCGGTTTAGGTTTCGGCGGTTCATTGATTTCCGTTTTTGCTAGATTGGGTGGGGGTATTTTTACCAAAGCCGCCGATGTCGGCGCCGACTTGGTTGGCAAAGTGGAAGCTGGCATTCCGGAAGACGACCCGCGCAATCCGGCAGTCATCGCCGACAATGTCGGTGACAATGTCGGTGATTGTTCCGGTATGGCCGCCGATTTGTTTGAAACCTATGTTGTCACATCGGTAGCGGCGATGCTTCTCGGCACTTTAACTTTTTCCAACTCTGAAACCTCAATTCTCTACCCTCTCGCTCTTGGCGCAACGGCTATTATCGCTTCAATAATCGGCACTTGGTTTGTAAAATTGGGTTCATCTCAAAACATTATGAACGCTTTATATAAAGGTCTCGCGGTCGCGGGAATTTTATCAGCCGTTGCTTTTTATCCAATTACCAAATGGGTGATGGGTACCAACGGAATTTATTCCGTCGCCAATCTTTTTTATAGCGCCTTAACTGGTTTGGCGGTAACTGCGTTATTGGTAATAATCACTGAATATTTT
>LCOC01000010.1 GCA_001000545.1 Parcubacteria group bacterium GW2011_GWA2_47_21
GCGGGTTGGCCACGCTAATTGATGAGCGGAGCGAGGTCTTCCTCGCGAGCTTTTGCCGTAGACCCACATCTTCACTTCACAGCTCAATAAAGCCATATTAGCGTGTCAACCTGGCAGGTTGACGCGCTGGGTTGGCACGCCACACGCTAACATCACACGCTGATTAGTTCATCTCACTCGGGCTATGGGGGTCGTCTTGCCTCACGGTTGCTCTTATGTTAGCTTATAGTTTATGGACACTGATGAAGTTCTGCAAGAAGACACAGCCGCCAAAAAGATATATGAAGTTGGATACATTGTTTCACCCGAAATTCCTGAAAATGATGTGGCGGTTTCGGTGGGGAATTTAAAAGAAACGCTTAGAACAAGCGGCGTTGTTTTTCTTAACGAAGAATTTCCTAAAATGCGGCCGCTTACTTATACGATGGTCAAATCGGTTGGCGGCAAGCGCCACAAATACGGCAGTGGCTATTTCGGCTGGGTTAAATTTGAGGTCGGCGCGGATTCTGTGAAAAAAATTGAGGCGGCTCTGAAATCAGTAAAAGAGCTGGTGCGTTTTATTCTCGTTAAGACAATAAAGGAAAATACTTTATTTGCGCCGAAGTTTCATATGGATAGGCCGAAAGAGCCGCGCCGAATGTTCAAACCGGCCAAAATTGCTCCGGCGCCCGCCGTTTCCGAGGAAGAGCTTGATAAAACCATAGCGGAATTGGTGGCAGAATGAAAACGTAAAAGTAAAAGCTAAAAATTAAAAACCAAAGTTTAAAAGAAAAATCTTTTTTGTTATAAGTTTTAGTTTTACGCTTTCCGCTTTTAATTTTTAGTTTATTTTATTATCATGTTTCTAAACAAAGCGTTTATCATAGGCAATTTGACCAGAGACCCGGAGATGCGTTCTATCCCTTCCGGGATGAAAGTTACCAGTTTCGGCGTTGCCACCAATCGCGTGTGGAAAGACCAAAACGGCGAAAAGAAAGAAGCGGCGGATTTTCATAATATCGTTGTTTTTGGCAGGCAGGCGGAAACCGTCGCCCAATATCTTAAAAAAGGCAGCAGTGTTTTAGTGGAGGGTAGAATACAGACCAGAAGTTGGGATGGGCCGGACGGCCAGAAAAAGTACAAAACGGAAATAGTGGCGGACAGGGTTCAGTTCGGTCCGAGAGCGTTTGGCGCCGGCGGGGCGGGGACGGCCCAAAGCCCAACCGCCGCAAGCCAAGGTCCCAAGCCGATTTCCGAAGATAAAATTGATTATCCCGAAGAGCAGATAAACGCCGATGATATTCCTTTTTAACCTTCTAAGTTTCAACAAATAAAATGCAACCCCAAATTAAGTTAGCCAACAATATAAAGCACATTGATTACAAGGATGTAGAATTTCTCAAGAGATTTCTAAATCCCCACGGCCGAATTATTGCCAAGAAGAGGACCGGCATTTCCGCCAAGCATCAGCGAAAAATCGCGCTGGCCATCAAGCGCGCACGATTTATGGGGTTATTGCCCTATGTGATACGTTAGTATTTGGATTTTTTAAGTAATAATTTATGTCACTCAGTCTAAAATATTTCTTGGCCGCTACCTTACTCCTACTTCTTTCAATGAAGACTGCTATATCTCCTCTTTTTCCTTCCATTTATTGGCTCTTTAGGGGTGTTGATAAGAGGAATCTATATGCATTATCTGCCGGGTGGCTGACCTCTCTCCTCTGGTACTTTATCTTTGTTGTGGCAACAGTTTATTATTTCAGATTCTTACAGAAAAAAAAGAGAATTTATGCGCTTTGCTTTTTGGCTGTCTCACTTTTGGCAAGTATGTTGGCGTATTTCTATTTATCGGTTCTATCGTTCACCCCAGGCCCACAAGTGGAGGTTGATATCGTCAATGTTTTATTTGACTTATTTGTCTGGTGGTTCATTCTTAATACAATTGTTTTCTTTACGAAAACATTTCAGAGAAACAATACGATTGTCTAGTCAGACAATTAGTGGATTTTGATTTAGTACGGCCCACTTTTGTGTTGTATGTACTGTAACAATTAATTTAGATAGCTAGCAGCGGTAAGTAGTTAATTGTCGGTTGTAAGTTATTTAGTTGACTCTCTCTGCATACTCTCCCGTCTCCGTATTGACCCGAATCACATCTCCTTCGTTTATGAAGAGGGGAACATTGATGACGGCGCCGGTTTCCAGCGTGATTTGTTTGGAGGCGCCTTTTGAGGTGTCGCCTTTGACGGCTGGCGGCGCTTCGGTCACCTTGAGTTCAACTTTAATGGGAAGTTTTACCCCGATAATTTTCTCATTAAAAATTACCAGCTCAATAATTGAGTTGGCTTTCAAGAATTTACCGCCGTCGCTGATGAAGCCAGCATCAATTTTGAAGCGCTTGGAAGGGTCTTTGGGCTCTGCGAACCACCATTCTCCTCGGTTGTTATAAAGATATTTGGCCTCTCTCTTGTCTATTTCCGCCTCCTCAATTTTGTCCGGTTGGTGGAAGGTCCACTCGGTGATTTTTCCGGTAATAAGGTTTTTAAGGCGCGTTTGATTAACCGGTTTTCTTTGCTGCATTCTGAAAATCCTAGCGTCCATGACCTCGTAAGGTTCGCCGTCGTGGATGATAAATTTGTGGACAGTAACGTCGTTGTAATTGATGGTGGACATAAAATGCCAATACCTGCCTGCCGGCAGGCAGGTACGAATGATACCAATCTACTAATAGACACGAATAAAAACAATGAGCGGTATTCTAGCAGAACGACATCATTCGGGCAAATTTTTTATAAAGATTGTTGATATTATTTGACGATTCTGTTAGTTTTGTTTTAGATTGTAACAGATAATTCTTGAGAAGGGATACAAATGACCAAAAAAGAAAAAATGCGGTTACTTCGGAAACACACACGCCACGATTTGTTGTCGTGCAGATTGTTTTATAAAAATCCAGAATATTATCAACCTGTTCCAGATTGTAGATTTGAAATTGACAGTCTTGATGATGAGCAATCTGGTTATTCCTACGTCTACTTTTTGAACAATGTACAGAATAAGGAGGATTTGATTTTGGGTCTTACAGAACTTAGACCTTTTGCCGATGATGCCCTTGAAGTTGCCCGGCAGATGACGGATTCCGATTTCGTGAATTTTAAGCTAGCATTGGTTCACGAGCGCCAAGGTGAGGATAGTAAAATGTCTGCCGCTCATCGTATCATTGTGTTGCCGGCGAAGATTTTGCAAGCAATGATTATTGCCGATAAAGCCGTAGCACCAGTTGGTTCCGCGCTCGTTCGGATATTAGAAACAGAACTTGAGGTCTAGCCGGATTGTCTCAACCACGCCTCGCCAACTTCATTGGCGAGGCGACTTAATTTTTTACATCTTTATTTCAAATTTTCTTTCAAGAATCAAAACGCGAGAATTTAGGTCGCAAATTTCCCTGGCAATAATCGTTACACATTCTCTCTAAGTTTCAATCGAATTTCTTTTAACAATCCCTCGGCGACTTTTTTGTTTTCTTTGAGGAATTGGCGGGCGGCATCGTAGCCGCGACCGAGTTTTGTTTCGCCCGCCTCATAAGACCCGCCGCTGGATTTTTTAACTAAGCCGAATTTTTCGCCGAGCGCTAAAATTTCACCCTCGCGCGAGATGCCCTCATTGTACATAAGGTCAAACTCTGTCTGTTTGAACGGAGCGGCCACTTTGTTTTTCACCACCTTCACCCGAACCCGTCCACCCATCACCTCATCTCCTTTTTTAATCTGGGCGATGCGGCGAATGTCCAAACGAACTGAAGTATAAAACTTGAGCGCCTTGCCCCCTGGCGTTGTTTCTGGATTGCCGAACATCACGCCGATTTGCATTCGGATTTGGTTGATAAAAATAACGATGGTTTTTGAACGGGCGACAATGGCGGTTAATTTGCGGAGCGCTTGCGACATGAGCCGTGCCTGCTTGCCAACATGTTGTTGCCCCATATCGCCTTCAATTTCATCTTTTGGCGTCAGAGCGGCGACGGAATCAATAACCACGACATCTATTTTCCCCGAGCGCACTAATGATTCCACGATTTCCAACGCCTGCTCGCCTGTGTCTGGTTGGGAAATTAAAAGCTCGTCAATTTTAACGCCAATTTTTTTTGAATACTCCGGGTCCATGGCGTGTTCGGCGTCAATGAAGGCGCAAATACCGCCTTTTTTTTGTGCTTCGGCAATGACATGTAAAGTTAATGTTGTTTTTCCGCTGCTCTCCGGGCCAAACACCTCAATTATTCTCCCACGAGGCAATCCACCCACTCCAAGTGCCGAATCAAGGCCAATTGAACCGGTTGAAATAGCGTTAACATCAACACGGGGCTTGTCGCCGAGCTTCATAATAGAATCGTCGCCAAATTTAGTTTTGATAGCGTTTAAGGTATCTTCAATGTTTGCGCCGATTGTTTTTGCCTCTTTTTCTTTTTTTGGTTTGCCGAAGGCCATGTGAATAGTTATAAGTTAGTAAGTTCTAAGTTTAGAAGTTGGAAGACAGAAGATGTTTTCGATTTTTAAGTTTGCCGTAATTTGATATTTACATTTTTAATTTATTCCGTTACGGGGGTCGAGCTTGTCGCAATCTCATCCGGCGGTTTTTTATAAACCAGCTCCAAACCGTACTCCTTCTCCTTCCCGAACCGGTCCACCGCCTTTGCGGTGATTATATTATAACCCGGGGCGAGCAACAATCGCTCGGCGAACCGTCCTTGGTCGTCAACAAAAATCTGCCTGCCGTTGATATAAATGTAGGAGACATTCTCCGCTTGGCCACCAACGATTATGAGCGGCTCCTCAACGGTGGCACCGTTTTTAGGATAAGAGATTTGAAGAGTCGGACCGGTCAGGAGATTTCTGAATTCAAAAAAAATATAAGCTGACGCGCCGAGGACGAAGAACAGCGCGAAACCCCTTAATAAATAGGCGCGCGGATTAATGATTTTTTCACTCGTTGGCGCTATTTTCATTATTGTTTTGAGATGCGGCGGCGGAATCGCTTTCCCTTAAACCAAGCACCTCGCGCGGTTTAGCGCCTTCGCCGCGTCCGATTACTCTGCGCTCTTCCAGGAGGTCAATAAGGCGCGCGGCGCGGGCGTAGCCGATGCGGAGGCGCCTTTGAAGATAAGAAGTCGAGGCCTTGCCGGCTTTAAGAACTTCCGCTTTGGCCTCTTCATACAAATCATCATCGCTGTCGCCGTTTTCTTCATCCGAGAAAGACATGTCGCTAAAAGTTGTCGTAGCTCCGCTTTCTTTCTCGGCGATGAGAATTTCATCGGGAATCATATCTTTGTATTTTTCGTGCAAGAATTTGACGACCCTCTTGACTTCCGTCTCGGAAATGAAGGCCGATTGAATCCGGTGGGGCTGGGACATTTCCGAGCCGAGGTAAAGCATATCGCCGGCGCCCAAAAGTTTTTCGGCGCCGCCCATGTCCAAAATAGTCCGTGAATCAATTTGCGACGCCACTTGAAGGGCGACTCGCGCCGGAATGTTGGCCTTGATGAGACCGGTGATGACGTTGACGGAAGGTCTTTGGGTGGAGAGGATTAGATGGATGCCGACCGCCCGGCTCATTTGGGCCAATCGGACGATTGCCGCTTCAAGTTCCCTAGGATAGGTGCTCATAATATCCGCCAGTTCATCGATAATGATAATTATGTACGGCATAGCGCTTGGAATCTTGTCGGCCGGAATTTCCTTGCCTTTATAACTTTCCAGGCGTTTTACGGCCGGAATGAAAATATTTTTATGATACGATTCCACATCTCTCACGGACTCGGACTCCAGAATGTTATATCTTTTCTCCATTTCCTTGGCCGCCCACTTGAGGGCCATTATGGCTTTTTTGGCGTCGGTGATGACCGGTGTCAGTAAATGGGGGATTTTGTTGTAGAGAGTCAGTTCAACTCGCTTCGGGTCAATCATTATGAATCGCAAATCCTCCGGCGAATTGCGGTAGAGGAGCGAAGTGATAAGAGCGTGTATGCAGACCGATTTGCCGGAGCCGGTAGCTCCGGCGATAAGAAGATGGGGCATTTTCCCGAGATTGCCGAAGTAACATTTGCCGGATATGCCCTTGCCAAGCGACATCAGGAGGGGTTTTTCTGACGATTGGAATTCCTCCGAGCCGATAAGGGTGCCCAACCCCACCGTGGTTTTGACATTGTTTGGGATTTCTATGCCGACCAATGATTTACCCGGTATAGGCGCTTCAATTCTTATCGGGTGAGCGGCGAGAGCGAGCGCCAAGTCGTTTTGCAGGGCGACGATTCTTGAAAGTTTGACTCCCTCGGCGGGTTTTAAGGCGTAGCGGGTGATGGAAGGGCCGATGGAGACCTCGTCCATTTCCACCTCAATGCCGAAGTTTTGCAAAGTTCGTTTTATGATGTTGACATTAGCTTTAATATCGCCGACGCCGGGCTTGCCTTTGTCATTTTCCAAGAGATTAATGGGAATGGGGATGAATGGCGTATGGCGGAAATTCGGCTCGGCTCTCACGAAGTCGGCGTCCTCTTCTTCTTTGCTGAATTTTTCCGTTGCCGTTTGGTTTGCCGGGACGGGCATTTCATCATCATCGTCTTCTAATTGAGCCGCGGCGGCGTTCATGTTTTCACCCGTGGTGATTTTCACCTGCTCCTTTTTAAGCGATTTGCGCCAGGCAAAAAGTTTCCCGAATAATTTGGCGATGGCCAGCGGAGCGTCCAAAACCATAAGGATGGAAATTATCAGCAAACCGCCTAAAAATACGGCCGTCGCCGGCTTTTCAAAAAATTTCACTAAAGGATAGGTTATCCATTTGCCCAAGAGTCCGCCGCTTTCCGCGCTCACTAGATATATAATCCCCAAGCCCGCCGCCACAAAGACCGCCGAGGACAGCCAGCGTATAAAGGAAATTTTTTTGTCCAAGTCCTTGAATGAAGCGATGCCGAGCATGGTGAAAAGCGCCGGTAGAGTGAAATATCCAATACCCAAAAGATATGTCAGGAATTCATAAATCTTTGCTCCGGCAATGCCGGCCGAGCCAAAAGCGGCGATGATGAAAAATATTGCCAGCACAAAAAACCCTATTCCGAGAACCGCTTTAAGGGTTTCCCCTTTGATTTTTGACTTGTTTTTTGAATTTGTAAGATTTTTTCCCATACCTTCTGCTCCCGTTTCGCCCTCTATACCTTAATATAATAGCACGAATCTTTTACCGTCTTTTGTGTAATACCCCCATTCATTCTGCCCGGTCATTTACTTCTTCAAGCGCATTTTTTGAAGTCCTCTGGCAGCCTTTGTTTTGGTAAGTGGGGATTTCCCAATTATTTCGTCGGAGCCCCTAAGAGCTTAAGAGCAAGGTACTTCACGAAAGCTACTTAGTGTTTCAGAGTGTTTAAGTGTGGTTGAAATAGGAAATATAAAAACTATAATGGTCTCCATAAAGGACAAAATTTCAGAGTAATTTTTATATAAAGGACAATATCTATCTTATATAGGACACATAAAGGACATTTACCAAATCAATGAAACATATCAGCAAGACAAGTCAGATAAGAAGGTTTGAATCCCTTGAAAACAAAGCTCTTTTTAAGGTTTTTGGCGATGACCCGGTGATAGTTTACTTGTTCAGAAAGGTTTCTAGAATTTCTGCCGCCACTCACCTAGTCACTGATTTTCTATCGGACAACGAACCTTTCAAGGCCGATGCCAGACAGGTGTCTTTGGAGATGGTGAACCAAGCTAGCGGGGCCGTTAATTGGGGTAATGCGTTTGATAAAAAATCTGGAGAATTTGCCGCCACTTTAATCAAATTAGCGATGCTTCTTGAAGTTGGTTATCTATCCGGTTTGATTACAGAAATGAATTTTTCAGTAATCAAAGGCGAAATATACGGCGCTTTGGAACAATTGGAGCAAATAACCAAAAATCTTTCTGTTAACGCCAAATTTCAAGTGGATTTGGGCTTTTTTGATGTACCGCTCGCCATTCAAAAAGACGAAGACGGTAGAACCGCTTTAAGCGCCTTGCCGGGCGGTATTTTTAAGGAAGCGGGCCAGCGAGCGGAATATATAAATCAAGCGTCGGGTGATAAAATTAAGACGGGCTTGGAACGAAAAAAAGTCATAAAGGACACTCGTGGCGGAATAATGTCCGATAGAAATGTCTTATCTAATTTGGGTAACGGACATTATTCTCCCAATAAAGGACACAATAGAGATAAAATGATTACCGATATTTTATTTGGCGGTAAACGACTGACTGTTTCTGAAATATCAAGGAATTTCCCCAATTTAAGCGTTAAAACCGTGCAAAGAATTTTAAATGAATTAGTGAGTCAGAATTTGGTGGCTAAAGAAGGGAGAAAACGCTGGACTAGGTATTTTCTCACCGTGGGGGCGGTTCCCGCCGACAAAGTTTAAGGTTTTCCCCCAACTCGTTCACTGCTTATGTTAAAGGCGGTGGGGAGGGGTAACCAGAGGGATTCGCGCCGTATGATTTAATCACATAAGATAAGGCGTAAGTCAATATTTGACCCGCCGCGCTTTATGTGTATTATGGTTGTGTTGGAAACAATAAGCGTCAACAAAAGGGGACTTAAAAAGGGCTCCCTTTTGGGTTTTTACGCGGAGTTATCCACATTGTTTCTTTTACACCTTTAACAGCCGAACCTATAATAAATGACAAGGATAAAAATAGCTTGAAGCTCCGGCTTCTTTCTGTTATCATCCTTGTATCAGAATAATGGTTGGGCGGGGGCGTTAAAAGGAAGCAAGGACTTCTACTTGGTCTTTGATAATTAAATATCCCTAACAAATAATGTTAGATTAGAATTGATTTCCCGCGTCCTATAACAAGGGCGGGCAATCAAATGTTACCTAGAAATAAGCGCTTAAAAAATTGTTAAAAATTCCGAATTTTCTGTCTTAAGATGTAAGACCTCAAATACGAAAGAATAATCGGCACAGCTGAACATCGGTCCAAAATTTAGTCAGCTAACCGCCTCGCTTTGAGTCGATGAATTTTAAAGTGAGGAGGATAGTGAAATTTCGTTAGCTCGCCCACAGGCATTTATAGAAATCTTGTGATGAGCAAACGGACGCTCCGTCTTAAAGATAATTCTGCGGCACAACGCGGGGCTATCAAAAAGCGGGGCAAATCGGTCTCTCGCCGAACTTTGGTTTGGCGGAGTGAAGACGATTATAAATTGTGAGAAAACCCGGCGAGTCGCTTTTTAGTCGAAAGCTCACTCGTCTGGGAAAGCGGTTTTTCCGTCCACATTATTAAATTTATTAATTATCGGATGGAGAGAATCGCAAAAGTAGTTTCAAGTTAGCATTTAATTTTTTATGAGTTCAAATAAAACAAAAACAGCGAAAGTTGTCGCGGGTTTACTTGGCATCGGCATGGCTTTCTCGCTTTTCGCGGGAGTGGCTGTTCCGGTGGCGAGCGCCGCGGCACTAACACAAGCGCAAATTGATGCCATCATCTCTTTGCTTCAGTCGTTTGGCGCTGACACAGCGACCGTCAACAATGTGAAGACATCGCTTTCCGGCGGGACGCCCTCACCGGCTCCTTCCCCCGGCAGTTATGTTTTCGCCACCGACTTAAAGCAGGGTAGCACGGGCGCCGATGTGATGAATCTTCAAAAGGTTCTCAACATGGACCCGGCTACACAAGTGGCGGCCTCCGGCGCCGGTTCTCCCGGTAATGAAACCTCCTACTTCGGTCCTGCGACCAAGGCGGCGGTTATCAAATATCAGCAAAAGAACGGCATAACGCCCGCGGCTGGTTATGTCGGCCCGATTACGCGCGCCAAATTGAATGGCACGAGTGGTCCAGTTTCAGGTCCGACGCCTGGCCCAACTCCGACTCCGGTTCCAGCTGGCACGGGACTCACGGTCTCAAGCCCAACTCAACCGGCGGCTTCACTCGCGCCGCAAAGCGCGGCTCGGGTTCCTTTCACTAAATTCACTGTTACCGCTGGAAGCGACGGCGATGTCATTCTAAACAGCGTAACGATTGAAAGAGGAGGACTTGGCCAAGACGCGAACTTCTCGGGCATCGTTCTTCTTAATGAAAATGGTTTACAACTTGGCATCGCTAAGACCTTAAATTCCAACCATCAAGCCACTGTCGGCGAAGCCGTAACCATTCCCCGCGGCACTTCCAAGACCTTCACCGTTGCCGGCAATATGGCTTCATCGCTTGGAAGCTACGCCGGACAAGTTGTGAACATTTCCGTTGTCGGAGTCAATACTTCGGCGGCGGTTTCCGGTTCGCTCCCAATCACCGGCGCGGCTCACACCATTAACGCTACGCTTTCCATCGGTTCGGTAACGACCGAAAGAGCGTCGCTCCAGCCGACTACGGCGGTCAACAAAGAAGTCGGCGTCACCGGCTTTACTTTTTCGCAATTCAAAGTAACGGCCGGCTCGGTGGAAAATGTCCGAGTTCATTCCATCCGCTGGAATCAGGCCTCATCGGCCGGCGCGGCTGATTTGGCCAATGTGGTTACAGTTGTGAATAGCGTTGAGTATCCGACCACGATTTCATCCGACGGTAAGTATTACTCAACCGTCTTCCCGGGCGGAATTCTCATTGAGAAGGGTCTCAATAAAGACATTTCACTCAAAGCCGACGTCGTGGGCGGTTCGGGCCGCACGATTAACTTCGGCGTTGAGAAAACAACCGACCTCTACATCACCGGCGAAACCTATGGCTACGGCATTACTCCGCCTTCAACCGGCACCGGTTTCACTTCCGGCACCATCTGGTATCCAGCGGAGACGATTACTATTGCCAACGGTTCGCTGACAGTAGAGAAAGCCAATGCAGTGGCGGCGCAAAATATCGCCCCGAACTTGGCTAACCAAGTGCTCGGCGGATTTACGACTGAAGTTAAGGGCGAGCCGATTACGGTGGCTTCTCATGTGTTCTCGTTCGCCACTACTGGCACCAGAACCGCTGGTTCAAGCGCGCAGATTACTCAAGTAACGATTGTTGATGAGAACGGTTCAGTCGTCGCCGGTCCGGTTGATGAGGTTGAGAGTACCGGAGATGTTACTTTCACCGACACGGTTCTCTATCCAATCGGCAAGAAGACCTATACCTTCAAGGGTAAAGTAGGTCCGGGCTTTGGCTCTGACGGCACTGTCATCCTTAGTACTACCCCGTCAACAAACTGGACAACCGTTACCGGCCAAGTTACAGGCAAGACCATCACGCCTAGCTCGGCGGCGGTTACCATGAACACTATGACGGTTAAGACCGCGGCCCTTACGATTAGCGTTTCAGCCGATCCTGCGGTTCAAACTATTGTCGCTGGCATGAACCAATTCGCTTATGCCAACATTCTTCTTTCGGCGGTTGCTTCAGGAGAGGATTTGTCGATGAGTTCCATACCGCTTGACTACGAAGTGACCACCGCGGCCGACCTTACCTCCTGTAATCTTTACAATGGCAGTCCTCAATTAACTTCCGGTTCCAACACAGTTAATCCTTCAGGCGATAATAACAGTTTGAGCTTCACCTTTGATTCGCCGCTTACTTTGGCTAAAGGTGCGGTGACGACTCTTACAGTGAAGTGTAATGTTCCGTCAAGCATCACCACTGGCTCGCACTCCTTCGGTTACAACAGCGCTTCCAGTCCGACCGTAACCGGTAAGGTCTCCGGCCAGTCGGCTACCATCACCGAAGTCACCTCGGCTGGTCAGACCATTACGGTTACCACCAGCGGTTCGCTTACCGTTGAACTCTCCGGCAATAGCCCCTCTTACACGGTTGTGACTGCCGGCGCGACCGATCAGACTGTTTCGGTCCTTCGCGTTCGGGCAACCAACGAGGAAGTTCGTTTGACAGATTTGGCTTTGAAGCTTACCAATGCCGCTTCCTCGTCAATCTCTGATTTGGCTGGTGGCAAGGTAACGCTCTGGAATGGCGCCACTAAAGTTGGCGAAACTCAGTTCACTGCCGGCAACTACAACACAGCTTCAACAACCTTCGGCACCTGCTCCGGCTGCTCGGACTTTATTGTCCCCAAGAACGATTATCGAGATTTGACCATTAAGGCCGATTTGTCAGCTCAAGGCACGGGCCAACCGGGTACTGCCGGCGCCTTCATTGCGGTTGATTGGGAGGGTAACGGGATTAGCAGCACCTTCGGTGGTATTGCTGGTGTCGGCTCTTCCAGCGGCGTTAAGGCCCTTGGTTCCGGCACTGATACCGCTTCGGGCGGCGTGCGTGTTTTGAAGTCAATACCGACCATTACCCACATTCCTCTGCCTACCGGCACATCGCTTACCGCTTCTTCCGACAAACCGCTTTACCGCTTCAGCATCACGGCTTCTCCGAAGGGCGCTATCGGCATCTCCAAGTTGACCTTACGGTTTGCCACTTCGTCCGCGACCACGATTATTGACTTGTTGGATAATGTAAACATTTACGCTTACACCAACTCCAACTTTAGTGGTCCTGTAACCGGTGTTCAAACCGATGGACGATTAATGGCAACGGACAAACCATTGGCTGGCTTCTGGGCTAGCGGTTCAACGGATGTTGAGATTTATCCAGAAACCTCTGGCAACGCTTCAACAACCTTGGAAATTCCAGCTAGCGGTACTCGTTACTTTGAGGTTGTCGGCGATATAACCCTCTCGGGCGCCGGCACGACTTACAGCGTTCAGACCCAGCTCCAAGGCGACTCGATTTTTGCCGCCGACCTCTCGGAAAATGGCGCTGCAACCTCAACCGTAAGCAACAACTCGCCGTATTATTCCTATCTTGCCACTTCAAGCTACTTCGTGAACAGCAAGGCGGGAGACGATGATTTCATCTGGAGTCCGTTCTCAACTTCAACTCAAACGAGCCGGTTGGCAAATGACTACCTAAACGGTTATGGGTTGCCAAGCTTGCCAACGACGAACTTGACCCCGATTACTCTTAGCGACAAACCTCTATAAAAGCCGCTTGTGCTCCGACGCGATTCTCCCATAGAATCGCTCGGAGGGCTTTGAAACCACCCCGAATCCGCCACGGCGGATCGGGGTGGTTTTTTTCTGCAAAATAGTTATAATGCAGAACATGTTCAAGAATATACCGGCTTCATTACTTGTTCTCGCCGTTGCGTCTTTCATCTTCGGCGTGGCGCTAAGTTATCACATCAAAACAACGACCTTTAATGACCCGCTGGCGCTTGGCGAGGTATTGGAATCCAATAAATTTTCTATTGGTGGCCTTGAAGTATCAGACCCGTCTGGCGGGGGCTTTACAGTTGAAGTTGAATCAATAGCCAATCTCAATTCGCTAAACAACGAAAAAAATAGCGAGCCAATGATGCCAGACTTAGCCGAACTGGCTTTGGTTCCATCCCCTCGGGATGATTTTGACCGAATGACAGCGCAAAAAATTGCCGAGACGGTGGCATATTTAGCGCATAATTCAGACAGTTATGATGATTGGCTTAATCTGGCGATTTATAGAAAACAACTTGCCGATTATGAAGGAGCCAGATTAATTTTTGAGTTTGCCACTAAGAAATGGCCCAGCCAGTCCATTCCGGAAAGCAATTTAGCCAACCTCTATAATCTTTATATTAAAAATTACGCTGAAGCGGAACGCCACTATCTTCACGCTATGTCCTTGGAGCCGGGCCGAATAGCGAATTATCGCGATTTGCATGAACTTTATAAAGGCGGCATCGGCTCCGCCGATGCCGCGGAAAAGATTTTGCTTAAGGGTTTAGAAGTTTTACCGGGAAATACCGAGCTTCTAATTCTTTTGGCCGGCCACTACAAAGATAATAAGCGTTTCTCGGAAGCAGAGCTTCGTTACAATGAGATTAAGGTTATTGCTGAGGCCGCCGGCGATTCATCGCTCACCGCTTTTGCGGAGCGAGAATTAGAAACATTAAAGTAGTTCTTTTAACCAGATTTATGACTTTAAATAAAATACTAAAATGGACTGCATTAGGCGCGATTTTTACCACCCCGTTCGCGCTTATTGTGGTATCTAATTCCCTTTATTTCCCTTATGTTAGCGGCAAACATTTTGTATTTCGCGTAACGTAATAACTGAACTAGCTTTCTTTTCTTGGTCCGCGCTCGCGTTACGGGATGTTGCCTACCGACCCAAACGTTCTTTGATTTTAATCGCACTTTCAATTTTTGTGGGTGTTGTTTTTCTATCTGACATTTTCGGTATTGAGCCAGCCAGAAGCTTTTGGGGTCTAATGGTAATTTTGGCAGTCCACGCTTTCTGAATTTGAAGCGAAAAATTTCGATTGAATTGTTGGAAATACTCACTTTATTTTGTAATTGGATTACCCGCGTAAAGATTTTTTTAGTTTA
>LCOC01000011.1 GCA_001000545.1 Parcubacteria group bacterium GW2011_GWA2_47_21
AGCGCAACTCGTAGAGTTGCAAGAGTATGCCGCCAAAGAAAAACTTGAAATTGTCGCCTCGTTCTGCGAGGCGAAAACCGCAAAAGAACCCGGGCGAATGAAATTCGCAGAAATGTTGTCATTGATTGAGAGAGGAAAAGCAGACGGGATTATCTCATGGCATCCCGATCGTCTTGCAAGAAATAGTGTGGACGGCGGAAAGATTATTCATTTTGTCGATTGCGGCTTGATTAAGTCCCTTAAATTTCCCACCTTTTGGTTTGAAGCAACACCGCAAGGTTTGTTCATGCTAAACATTGCTTTCGGGCAGAGTAAATATTTTGTAGATAATTTGCGAGAGAATGTGAAGCGAGGTTTACGGCAAAAAATCAGGAACGGCGTATGGCCCGGCTGGGCTCCGGTGGGCTATACCAATAACCCGAAGACTCGTGGAATAGACATTGACCCTGAAAAATCTTCGCAAGTTAGAAAAATGTTTGAGTTATATGCCACCGGAGAATACACGCTTCATTCTCTCGCAAATTGGTGCAAGGAAAAGGGTTTGCGTGGTAATCTCGGCAAAGAAATAGCGTTGAGTAATGTGCAAAGTATTCTACAAAATATTTTCTACATCGGGCTGATGAAATATGGTGGGGAAATTCATGAGGGACATCACGAGCCGTTAATTTCAAAGAAGCTTTTTGATTCTTGCCAAGAAGTGATGGCGAAGCGCGGAAAATTCCACCATGTGAGAAAAAATGATTTTGCTTTTCTTGGCCTCTTAAAGTGTTCTTCGTGCGGAGCAAGCATTACTGCGGAGAAACAGAAAGGCCATAACTATTATCGTTGCACCAAGAAAAAAGGTTTATGCCAAGAAAAGCATTATCTCCGCGAAGAAGCATTGACCGAGCAAATCACTTCTTATCTTCAAAAAGTTTCTTTATCGAGCCAAGACACCGAGAAAGTTTTGGCGGCGTTGGATAGTGAACAGGATAAAGCGCGAGAGAGCGCACAAAGTGAGGTTAGTGTTTTGAAAGAGCAGTTAGCGCAGGTTGAGGCAAAACTTCAAAAATTATTAGACATCTATTTGAACGACGCTTTATCCACAGAGGAATACGCCGCCAAAAAACAGAGTTTGCTGTCTCAAAAATTGTTGTTTAATGAAAAAATCACCGACTTTGAGACAAAAGGGTTGTCTTGGCTCGAACCGGCTCGTGAGTTCGTAAAATCCTTAAATCAAGCCGCAAATCTCATTGGGACAGATAATCTTTCCGAATTGCCAACATTTCTGAAAAACATCGGCTCGAACCATATTTTGCGAAATCGTGAATTCGTTTTTACCCCCAAAATTGAATACGATTTAGTCGCCGAGCGAAGCGAGGCGAACCAAAACTCTTTGACTTTTCCTGTCTGGTGCTCCCAGCAGGAATCGAACCTGCACCGCCTCCTTCGGAGGGAGGCATTGTATCCATTCAACTATGGGAGCGAGGACGTAAATGTAAAGCCAAAAGCGAAAAATGTAAAACTTGCCGCAGAAGACAGAATACCCTTCAGCAAATGTCCTCTCGGCAGGAATCGAACCTGCATTTTTCCCTTCGCAGGGGAATGTCCTATCCATTGAACGACGAGAGGAGTTAGGTAAATTTAAAACGAAAAACGAAAAATGTAAAGAACCCCGCCTCCTGCCTGCCTGCCGCCTGCCTCTGCCGGCAGGCAGGGGGCGGGGTATTTGCCTAGCGGCAAACGCCTCGTTCTTTGCCGGAGCGGTGTCGGGCTATCGCCCGACACATCATGTCTTATTGTCCATTCATCCCCACCGCAAGTGGTGGGTTTCTCCACAACTCCAGTAAAACAGCCGGAAATTCACCACCACTCGTTATAGATAAAATATTTTTTTAAAATCCGAGCCGCTCCAGAATTTTTTCAGCCAAGGGCTCGCGGTGTTCCACTTCCGTTAATTTTTCCAAAAGCATTTCCCGAACGGTTTCGGGGGAAATATCGGTTAATGGAATGGCTATTAAGGGGACGAGGACTTTCTGCAATTTAATCAAGAGTTTTGGCGGTTCAATTCTTGTTTCCACCCAAAATGATTCAATGGAATTCCAAGGGTGCAGGGTTTTATCCGCGACAATGCCACCCCGACCGATTTCAAATGTTACGATTTTAGGTTTACGGTGAGCAAAGATAAGGAGAGCGAAAATGCCTAAAGCGATAAGAACAGCGAAGATGAAATTGCCGAAGATGATGGCGGTAACAATGACAGACACGGCGATAATGCCGACAGCGATGTACCAATCAGCCCTTTTTTCCTCAAAATGATATTCCGGCGCTTGCCATTTTATCGGTTCGTTGACCATAGGGAAATTATACCAGTTGCAAGGAAAAATTTTCTGTATGCTGTGTATTACGAAGAAAATGTTATGCCTTGAAAAGGATTTTCAAAAACGGAGACGGTAGGACTCTCTGTCTAAGACGGACCAACCTAGGGCTGGGAACTCACAGATTATCGCGCTCGCGGCGGAGAGGGTGGGATTCGAACCCACGGTCCCCTTGCGGAGACTCGAGTTTTCAAGACTCGTGCATTCGACCACTCTGCCACCTCTCCGCCTCGAGAACGATTATTTCTTCAAGTTGCCGAAATTTTCTTTAATCCACTCGCGCCTCACGCCAGATTTAAGAAAATTTTCTTTTTTTCTTGCTTCAGTGTATGTTTCTAAGTATGTTTCTAATTTTTCCTCAAAAATAACTGACCGAGGTTTGCCGTACTTTGTTGACTTGGTTTCTCCTGAATTATGAGCAGCCAACCTAATAAGTGCGTTTCCATTTCTACTCGACCCAATGTAGAATTTGTTCGTTGCACTGCTAAACAAAATATAAACGCAAACCATATATTGTCAGTTTTTCCGCCGTAGGCGGACCCGCCTCTGGCGGGCAAGACCGGTGGAATACCATTATCCGACCCCTCCTTTCCCGTCATAATAATAGAAAGGACGCACCACCGCAATCTCTAGTTTTGCGTTTTGCGTTTTTCGCTTTAAACTTTACTTATGCGTTATTTAGGTATTGATTATGGGGGGAAAAGGGTTGGAGTTGCTATATCGGACCAATCGGGAAAAATCGCTTTTCCGGAGGGGGTGATTCCTAATACTAAGCATCTAGCCGAGACGGTTAAAATTATTTGCGAGGAGAAAAGTGTGGGTGAAATTGTCCTCGGCGAATCAAAAAATTTTTCCGGCGAAGATAATCCGGTGATGAAAAAAATTTACGAGTTTAAAGCGGCGCTCGCAAAAGAAACCAATCTCCCGATTCGCATGGAACCGGAATTTTTAACCAGCGCCGAGGCCGAGAGAATTCAAGGGAAAAACAAAATGCACGACGCCTCCGCGGCGGCGCTCATCCTCCAGAGTTTTTTGGATAAGCGCCGCAGTGCCGCTCTTTGAATGCTATACTTAAAAAATGATTTTGCTAGAAGATTTCAAAAAACTGGAAATACGGATAGGGGAAATCAAAACAGCCGAGCGGATTCCAGAAACGGACAAACTACTTCGGCTTGAGGTTGATTTCGGAGAGGAAAAACCGCGGCAGATAATTTCCGGCATCGCGCTGTATTTTCCGGAGCCGAACGCGCTAGTCGGCAAAAAGTGCGCCTTTGCCGCCAACTTGGAACCGCGGATTATTAAAGGACTTGAAAGCCAAGGTATGATTCTCGCCGTCGGCGGAGGGGAAGAGTTATTTTCGTTGTTGGAGGTAGGTAGAGGGGTACAAGTGGGAGCGAGGGTGAAATGATTGCTTAAATGTAAAACTTAAAACGAAAAATTAAAAACTAAAATTTAAAAGAAAAAATAAAAGCACTTCTCGTCTCTTGAATTTCAGTTTTTCGTTTTTACTTTTTAATTTGAAATATGTTTGACTTCCTCTCTCCGGAAAATCTCATCCAAACGCTAGGTTTGCTTGGCGTCGTGCTTATCGTTTTCGCCGAGTCCGGACTTTTCTTCGGCTTCTTTTTTCCGGGCGATTCGCTTCTTTTCACCGCCGGCGTTTTTGCTTCGCAGGGGTATTTGTCGTTTGCGCCCCTGCTTATCCTATCTTTTTTGGCGGCGGTTTCAGGCGACGCCGTCGGTTATTTTTTCGGCAAGAAAGTCGGCCAGAAATTTTTTGACAGGGAAGAGTCGTTTTTCTTCAGAAAAAGCTACATTAAAAAGACCGAAGAATTTTACGCGAAGCACGGCCGACAGACCGTTGTTTTGGCGCGTTTCATGCCGGTTGTCCGGACTTTCGCGCCCATTCTCGCCGGTATGGGCGGCATGGCCTACTCCGTTTTTTTTAAATATAACGTCATCGGGGCTTTAATTTGGGCGGTAGGCCTTATCACTCTCGGTTTCTTTTTTGGGAGAATAATTCCCGACATTGAAAGATATTTGTTGTGGTTTATCATCGGTATTATTTTTACGTCCTCCGTGCCCGCTTTGTTTGGGTTTTTAAAGGACAAGGGGAAAACCGGCTCTTAATTGTAAGGAAAGGGTATATAATATGAATGACGCCTAGCGTTATTTACACCGCGGTTTCGTCATGAAATTCGCGCCCAATTATGTCCAAAATTTTTTTTAATTTTTTCCCCTTGCCGAGGACTCTTGAAATGCCGGCGGTCGGCTTTGACATTGGCGACGATGCCGTGCGTTTTATTGAGCTTAAAAAGACCAACGACGGATTTAAGGTCGGGCGTTTCGGAGAAAGAATCAATCCGGTTTTAAGAGACCGCAGCGCCGATATTACCAAAAATGGGGGTTTTAGGGGTTTTCTGTCGTCGCTTCGGGAAGCGGAAAATTTAGGGCCGATAAACGCTTCTTTGCCGGAGGATAAGGCCTATCTTTTTGCAACCGAACTGGTCGGTGTGGATTCTTCTTTGATTCGGTCGGCAATAGAATTTCGTTTGGAGGAATTTGTGCCGATTCCCGCCAAGGATGCGATTTTTGATTATGAAATTATACCGAGCCAAGCGCAAAGCGGCGCCAAGACGGAAGTCGGCGTTGCCGTTTTGCCTAAATCAATAGTTTTGAGTTATTTGGAAATGTTTCAAAGCGCGGGCTTCACGCCGCTTTCTTTTGAGGTGGCGGGGCAGGCGATTGCCAAGGCCGTTGTTAAACGGGGAGACCAGAGAACCCGAATAATAGTTTACTTTGGCAAAAGCGGCAGCACGATATTTGTCGTGAAAGGCGGGGCGGTGCTTTTCAGTTCGGCCGTATCGGTTGGCGGCGACGCCTTGACTGGCGCTTTTGCCAAAGATAAATCCGTCTCTATCGCCTTAGCCGAGAAATTTAAGTGGGACAAAGGCCTGCAATTCATAAAAGGCGACATAGAAAATTATGCCGCCGTCTTAAGCTTGCTTGCTAGCGTAAAAGAAGAGCTTAACCGGGTTTTAAGCTATTGGAAGACCAAAAAAACCAAAGAGGCCAATGATAAAAACGAAGATGATAAAATACGGTCTATAATTTTCTGCGGGCCGGAGGCCGGTTTGCCCGGGCTTATAGATTATTTCAAAATATACATTTCTGTTCCATCGGAATTGGCCGATGTCTGGGTTAACGTGCTTGATGTCAATGAAAACATTCCACCGATATCTTTTTCAAAATCGCTGGCCTTCGCGGCGGCCATCGGATTAGCTCTTTCTCGGTCCAGGATTGCTTAATTTACCGCCAAAAAATTTTTAGAACCACAATGTTTAATTTATTGCCCATTGAGCAGAAAAGGGAAATAAAACGCGAATATATTTTGCGGCTGTTAATCGCGGGCGGGGCGATGGCTTTCATCTCTCTGGCTATAGCCGCTTTCCTCGTTTTGCCAAGTTACTTTATCGCCTTGGCCGAATATCGTTTGGTTTTGGCGGAACAGCTTGCCGCAGAAAACCTGCTTGAACTCAAAGAAGCGGCAGAACTTAGAACCGTGATGCGCGAATCCAGAGACAAATTGAGCGTGTCGGCTCTCCTTGGCGGCGAGGTTTCGCCTAGTGAGGTTTTGGACAAAGCGCTTTCGGCTCGGGCAAACAATGAGGGCGTGAAAATCAGAGGCATTCGCTGGGAGAGAAAAACGGAGAAGGTCTTTGCCGTTACGCTAACCGGCGAAGCCGACAATCGGGACGCTCTGCTCTCCTTTAAAAAAGGATTGGACCGCGACGGAACTTTTGAGAAAGTGCTTTTGCCGGTTTCTAACTTTGCCAACGCGGAGAACATTAATTTTATCATTTCAGCCGAGGCCGTTTTTAAAAAATGAGGAGCCGCAAAACAAAATTAATTTTGATTTTAATCATTGCCGCCGACATTGCTTCCGGCCTCTCCCTTTGGCTTATATCGGATAAATTCTGGCAGTTGCGCGACCAAATCGTTGCCGCCAAGAATGAAATCAATGTCGCCAAAAATCAAGATGTCTACATCCGTTTCATAAAGAAGACGCTTGAGGATACCGGCGAGAAGAGGGCAGTGATTGACCGCTATTTTGTCGGCCCGGATGAGGTAGTGACTTTCATTAAAGAACTTGAAGCGTCGGCGAAAAAATTGGGGCTTACCGCTACTACGCTGTCTGTTGGCATAGAATCCGGCGACGAAACGCTTTCGTACAGGGAAAATTTGCGGGTGGCGTTAAAAACTTTGGGCTCGTGGGACCAGATAATCCGTTTTGTTGATACGCTTGGCAACCTTCCTTATCATTTAACCGTGAACTCGGCCGATTTATCCTTAATTGAAGAAGGTAAAAAAATGGTGTGGAGCGGAGTTTATGAGATTAATGTGATTAAATTGAAATAAATTCCCTATAAATATGATTTTCCAAAACATTGCCGCCGGGTTTAGAAAAATAAAAGGGTTCCGATTTAATTTTGGAGCCAACCGGAACCGCGATTGGCGGGTTCTAGTCGCTTTGTTTGTTGTTTTGAATCTTTTGAATGTCGGTTGGGGTCTGTATGGTTTTTGGCGCGTTTATAGCGGCCAGGTTTTTGAAACGAAAGACGCCCCCGCGATAGAGTCCGCCGAAACAATCAACGCTGAAGTTCTTGAAAGCACTTTGGAAATGTTCAATCAAAGAAAACTCCGATTGCTGGATGCGGGCGGTAAAAAATATTATTCTGACCCGGCGGTTTAGAGAGAACCAACAACCAACAATTCACAACAAACGACCCGCTCCTTTTTTACTTTGAATTACGAAACACAAAATTTTACGGTTGCTTCCGCAAAATCTCCTCTAAAAATTAGAGATTTTGCGACCCGAGGACCTAAAATTTTGTGTTTCGTAATTCACGACTTTTTAGAAGAATTATGGGGTGCGTGTGGCGTTTCTAGATTATTTTCTTTTAACCAAGTAATATTGATGGATAGTATATCCCCTCGTAGTTTAATGGATAGAACTGCGGACTTCTAAGCCGCTAATGGGTGTTCGATTCACCCCGAGGGGAGCGGTTTTGCGCGGTTAGCTCAGTGGTAGAGCAGTGCTTTTACACAGCAAAGGTCGGGGGTTCAAATCCCTCACCGCGCATTGTGGAAATTAAAATTTTATACGAAGACGAAGATTTTTTAGTCGTGAACAAGCCGGCGGGGCTTATGGTTCATGGCGACGGCCGCAGCAGCGAGCCGACTTTGGTTGATTGGCTTTTGAGGGAAAGGCCGGAGATTAAAGATGTGGGCGAGCCGCTTGTTTTAACTAACGGCCAAAAAATTGGTCGGCATGGGCTGGTCCATCGCTTGGACAAGGGAACCTCCGGCGTCCTTGCCGTCGCTAAAAATCAGACAGCTTTTGATTATCTCAAACATCTTTTTCAAAAAAGAAAAGTGGAAAAAATCTACCACGCGATTCTTTCGGGCGAAATGAATCGCGATGACGGCATTATTGAAAAGCCCATAGGTAGAAGTACCCACGATTTTCGAAAGAAAACCGTCGGGCTCTCCATAGCCGGCAAAGAACGGGAGGCGGTAACTTTTTATCGCGTTTTGGCTCGGGGCCGAGGGCTTTCTTTCGTTGAGTTTATTCCAAAGACCGGCCGTACCCACCAAATCAGGGTGCACGCCAAATTTTTGGGTTACCCGGTTTTGGGCGATTCTCTTTATGGCAAGAAACAAGCCAGCGAGTCGGATATCGGGCGGATGGCTTTGCACGCCCGAGAGATTTCGTTTGTGAATCAAGCCGGCCGTAAAATTTCCGTTATCGCGCCTTATCCGGAGGATTTTGAAACGGTTCTGAAGTCATCCTTTGCCGGCAAGTTGCGGTTTTAAGTTCGGTATGTTAAATTCTTTGAGCGTATGAAAACTGACCAAATCATTTCGCCGACCGATGTGGAAAATAGAAAGAAGCTCCCGATAAGTTCGGGAGACACTGTTCGCGTTTGGCAAAAAATCGTCGAAAAGGAAATTAACGAAAAAACCAAGGAAACGAAAGAACGTTCTCGCCTTCAGGCCTTTGACGGTTTGGTGATAGGACGGAAACACGGCGCCGAAGCGGGCGCCACCTTTACTGTTCGCAAAACAATAGACGGCATCGGCGTGGAAAGAATTTTTCCGCTTTACTCGCCTTTAATTGATAAAATAGAAATTCTTCGCCGAGCAAAAGTTCGGCGCGCCAAACTTTATCACATCCGCGACAAAGCGGCTAAAGAAATCAGAAGGCAAATGAGAAATGAACTGAAGATTAAAATTCCGGTACCGGAGCAAAGCGAAACGGTTTTGACAGAAGAGAAAAAAGAGGAAGCAAGCGGCGAGTAAAAAATTTGTGTTTTGGCTTCGACGAACGCCACACTCTCTCATTGGTATTTCTGGGCATATTTCGGCTGACGGTAGAAAGCGAACACTCCAACTTAAATACGCGAAAATGGAGACCTTGCGTCTTTTAAGATATATGTACTATTCACTTTCCGTCGTTTGCTTACAAAGAAAGCGCTTGAAACTGGAGAAAACATTGGCTATAGTTGGTAAGTCAATATAACTGATGGTCGCGCGCAGGTGGAGAAATTGGCAAACTCACTACCTTGAGGGGGTAGCGCCGTAAGGCTTGCGGGTTCAAGTCCCGCCCTGCGCATTTTTGAAATTCAACCCTTTCTAATTTTCACCTTTTTGATTTTTTCAAAAAGAGGCAGATAAAGGTCATTTTGGACATCTATTTCAAGTTCTCGCTTGTCGGTTTTTTCTACGAATTCAACCGGCACTTTTTCAATTAAAGCTAAAGGAATTTGTTCGTTGCCTTCTCCCATAGTGAGAACCGCCGCGGTTGCCAAACTGTCAACCGCGTCCACTCTTTGGTGTCTGAAGGTTCGGCCGAAAATATCCGGTTTGCCTTTATAACTTTTAAGTCCGCGAAGCCCGGCGTAGCCGATTGTTACCCCGACTGTGCCGTGGCGGAGAGGGATAAGCCGGCTGTCGGTGATAATTACCGCGAAATTTTTGAGAAGGAACTTCTTCATCAGAGTTTTTCTGATTTTTTCCGCCAACGCGAAGCTGTTTTGAGGGAGGAGAATCAATTTGCCGTTGCCGTTTGATTCGTCAATGCCGGCGCTGGCCATTACTAGATTATCGCGGATGGTAAGCCAGACATATTTTGTCCGCATGGCGAATTGGCTTTCGGCGCGAATGAGGCGTTCTTTTTCCTTCTCATCCTTCACGAGCGCCGTGCGGCCTTCGGATAGGGCGGCGATTTTGGAGGTTACCGCCAGGACGGACTTCTCCGGAATTTTTTTAATATGTTCCAATATAAAATTAAGGAGATTTTCTCCCTCCAAGAAAATTCTGGTTTTTACGGGTTTGATAATCATGTCGTTTGCAAAATGCTATAGTTCATTCTAATATGCGTCAATCAGTATTTTGTTTGTTTCTAAAAGCTTTGAAACTTTGAAGCTAACGAAGCTTTGAAGGAAGCTATCATGTTGTATACAAGAAAAGGCGATAGCGGCACAACCAAGGTTTTTGACTCAAAACCCGGCGAGCGGATTTCCAAGGCCTCTTGCCAAACGGAAGCGCTTGGCGCCTTGGACGAGCTTAATTCCTGGCTTGGCTTTTGCAAGACAAGGGTTTTGGAATGGCAGATGAAAGTTGGCCTTAACGAAGCGCTTTTCCGCGACATTATCCACCAAATTCAAAAAGACCTTTTCATCATTCAGGCGGAAGTCGCCGGCGCCGAAAAAACGATTGCCCGCCCGAAGGTTCTTTGGCTTGAAGGAATTATTGATGACGCCGAAAAAGAATTGCCGTCGATTAAAAATTTTGTTATTCCTGGCGGAAGCGACGCGTCGGCGATTTTAGATGTGGCAAGGACTATGGCAAGACGAACCGAACGGAGAGTAATCGAAGCCGTTCTGAAAGGAGAAGCAAAAGCGGGAGGGGAAAGTTTGGCCTACCTGAATCGCCTTTCCTCGCTTCTTTACGCGCTGGCTCGCCTAACCAACGCGAAGCTCGGCTTTAAAGAAAATTCGCCGGATTACTTATAAAGAAGATATCCACAGCGTCCAGTGATAACATCTCTGCTATAATTATGCCATGACGGTGTTAAGTTGTGATTCGTGCCACTGTTATTTTTCCAGAAAGCCATCGCAAATTGGGCTCGCAAAAAGGCATTTCTGCTCGACTTATTGTCAATATAAAGCAAGTCGAAAAGGAAGTTTTGTTAGATGTCTCCAGTGCAGTAAGAAAGTATATAAATCTCTTAATAATCTCAAAAGATCGAAGAGCAAAAAGCATTTTTGTTCTGTTTTGTGCAGTAATATTTGGCATGGCAAAGAGTTTTCTAGAGAAAAGCACCCGAACTGGAAAGGCGGTGAGTTCTCTTACAAAGACGCTTTAAAAAGACACGATGTATTGAAACAATGTGTTCTTTGTGGAAAATCAGACCAGAGGATTCTAGCAGTGCATCATGTTGATCGTAATCGTAAAAATAATAAATTGGAGAATTTAATGTGGCTTTGCCACAACTGCCACTTTCTTGTTCATCATTATAAGAGAGAAGGATTGAAAATTATGAAAAGTTAATATGTCTCATCTTTTGTGTAAAATTTGCAGAAAAAAATTCTATGTTCGTCCTACTCATGTAAAAATTGGATGGGGTAAATATTGTTCCCGGTCTTGTCACCATAAAGGAATGCGGACCGGAAAATTTATTGGGTGTTTCCTTTGCGGCAAGGGGATATATAGGACTCCAACAAGCATGTTACACTCAAAAAGTAAAAAATATTTTTGTAGTAAATCGTGTCAAACGAAATGGAGGAATACGCAGTATATAGGGTCTAAACACGCAAATTGGAAAGATGGCAAAAATGCGTACAAAAGTGTTCTCAATCGTCACGGTATTATGCCGATATGTTTCTATTGTCGGACTCGCGATAAAAGAATTTTAGCAGTTCACCACATCGATGAGAATCATTTTCATAATTATGTCAGTAACCTTGCTTGGCTGTGTCACAATTGCCATTATTTAGTACATAATGATAAGGTAGAGAAACAAAAATTCTTGGCAAACCTAAACAAGAATTGATATGGTGCTCGTAGTTTAGCGGTAAAACACTGCCCTGTGGAGGCAGATTTGAGAGTTCGACTCTCTCCGAGCACCCCAGTTTTACGGCAATTAAAAACCGCTCAAGGGAGCGGTTTTGGTCGGCGCTTTACACCTTAATCATTTCGGCTTCAGTCAAGACATCGCCTTTGCCGTTCCGGTCGAAAACGACATGGATGATGAAGTAGGGCGAGGTTGCTTTGTCTTGCAGAAAATCAATGTGGATGAAAACCCCCAGGCCCTCGTCGTAGGGATGGAAAGCAAAACAAATCATATCGGCTTTCGCGAACGCTTGCCGGAATATGCCGTTGCCGTGGAATCCCCAGGAAAGGCATTTAACAATTCTACCGCCCCAATAGTATTCGTGGGTGCCATCGCCTAGGCCGGATGAGCAAAAATCATTGACGGTTTGTTTGGCCATAAGCCGCGCTTTTTTTGATGCGGTTGGAGGCAAGAAATTTCTAATGGAGATTAGCAGTGTTTTCATAAGTGCGTCTGATTAAAGATATACACCTTTTGTCGGCTTTTGTGAATCTGTGAAAATCAGTTCCTCACAATTTATGAAGAACTGATTTTCACAGAGCACGCCAGCTTATCTCGTTACAGGCGAGCGGTTTTTTGGTAGAATTACCTAAATGTTTTTAGGTCTTAAAAGCAGGGTGGCGGATTGGTGGGAGCGCAACGAACGGCGGCTTTCTTCTTTCGCGCTTTTTACCGGTTTCATCGTTGATAATCTGACGCTGACTCGGATTACGCTCAATTCCGTGAGTGTTGCCCTTTTTTCTTATCTTTTGGTTGCCGGCTTTTGCATCATCGTCCTCAATTTTTTGGAGAACACTCCAGAGCGCCAGGGTTTCAAAGCTAAAATTCACGCTTTCACGCTAATCATTCTCCAATTCACTTTCGGCGCGCTCTTCAGCGGGTTTTTGGTTTTTTATTCGCGCGGCGCTTCCATCGGCGCGAGCTGGCCGTTTCTTTTGATTTTATTTTTTATTCTTATCGGCAATGAGTTTTTAAGAACTCGCTACATCAGAATCGGTTTTCAGATGATAATTTTTTTCATCGCCCTTTTCTCCTATTCCATTTTTTTCATGCCTATCATGACGAAGAAGGTCGGCGCCGGCGTTTTTCTTCTAAGCGGCGCGGCGAGTTTGCTTTTAATCTACCTGTTTCTTCGGCTTATAGGTTTGGTTTCGCCGGAGCGTTTCAGCAAAAGCAAGCCCTTCGTTTTGGGCGGGATGATTGCCGTTTTTGGCTTGATGAATTTCCTTTATTTCAAAAACCTTATTCCGCCCCTGCCTTTGACCCTAAAAGAAGCGGCGGTGTTTCATGACCTTAAAAAATTGCCGTCAGGCGAATATTTGGTTACCGCGGAGGCGAAAAAATGGCACGAGAAATTTCGCCTGCGGGAAATTGTCCGCGTTTCAGCCCCATGCGAACCGCTTTATTTCTGGAGCGCGGTTTTCGCGCCGACTGATTTGGAGATTGATGTCACTCATGTGTGGCTTAAATTTAGCGAAGCGAAAGGTCAGTGGCTGGAGACCTTCCGGACGACTTTTCCGATTAAAGGCGGACGCGTTGGAGGATTTCGGGGCTTTTCTTTGAAGGAGCGGGTAACCCCCGGTCTTTGGCGCGTGGATGTAAAAACGCCCCGGGGCCAGGTGATCGGCCGGATGAGTTTCAGGGCTTTGGAGAAAGAAGCGCAGGTTGATTTTGTGGAAGAAATAAAATGAGCGTATGAAAAGAACATGAGAATAAAAAGGCGAATGTATTTTTACCATCTCCTTAGAGATATTTTTATCGTCGTGGGAAGCATTGCCGCCGCCTATTTTCTTATGAAGGCGGGCGCGATAGAAAAGTTTCTTGAAGCTACCTCAAGCTTTAAACTTGTGGCGAGTTTTGTCGCGGGAATGTTTTTCACTACGGTTTTCACCGTCGCGCCCGCCACCGTCGCGCTTATTGCCATTGCCAAATCTTTGCCAGCGATTTATGTGGCGCTTTTGGGTGGGGTCGGCGCGATGATTGTGGATGCCGTAATTTTTCGGTTTTTTCGCGACAAAGTTGCTTCTGATGCCAGCGGCGTTTTAAACAAAAGTTCTAAAAAGTGGCTCCGCGCCCTTTTTCGCCACGGTTTTCTGAAGTGGCTCCTGGTTATTTTGGGTGGCGTAATTATCGCGTCGCCTCTGCCGGACGAACTCGGCTTGGCGCTTATCAGCGTCTCAAAGATTAAAAATTCCGTTCTTTTCCCGCTCCTGTTCATTATGAATTTTTTAGGAATTCTGGCCATTGTGTCCTTGGCTGACTTAATTATTTGAGTGGAAATTTGAGGGGAAATTAGGTCAATACCGCGCGGTTACTGCCCGCCTGCGCGCCGACACGCAGGCGGGGTAGGCGGGTTGGCCACGCTAATTGATGAGCGGAGCGAGGTCTTCCTCGCGAGCTTTTGCCGTAGACCCACATCTTCACTTCACAGCTCAATAAAGCCATATTACAGTTTGTGGTAAGTTAGTGGAATGAATAAAAATAGCAACAGCACGCTGATTTGGGTCGGGGTGATTATCGCCGTTTTGGTTGCGGGCGGTTTGGCGGTTTATTTCGCCAAAGGAAGCGGCGCTGGCGGAAATTCCATGGCCAACGCGCTTTCGGCGGTAACCGATACCGATTGGTCAGCCGGCAATAAGAACGCGCCGGTTACTCTTATTGAATACAGCGATTTCCAATGCCCGGCTTGCGCCGCTTATTTTCCTTTGATTGAAGAACTCCGCCGGAATAATCCGGATAAATTGCGTTTCGTCTATCGCCACTTTCCGCTGGCCCAGCATAAAAACGCCGAGCCGGCGGCGCTGGCGTCGGAAGCAGCCGGCAAAGAAGGCAAATTTTTTGAAATGTATGTTACTCTGTTCACCAGGCAGAAAGAATGGGAAAACGAGCCGAATCCAACCGCGAAATTCGCCGCCTACGCCGTCTTAATAGGCCTTGACGCCAAAAAGTTCCTTGATGATTACAAGGATGCCGGCGCCAAAGAAAAAATTCGCGCCGACTATAAAGACGGTTTTCGGGCCGGCGTCAATTCCACTCCCACTTTTTTCGTTAACGGTAAAAGAATCGCCAACCCCAATAACTTAAATGAATTTCAAAAAATTATTGATGACGCCGCTTCAACGGCCGGTTCGGAAATCGGCACTTCTACTCCTCCTCTTAATTAGCATTCTTGGTTTCGCCGATGCCTCTTATCTCGCGGCTAAATTCTATCAAGGCAAAGTCCCGCCTTGTTCCATTGTCTCTGGTTGCGAGGAAGTAACCACAAGCCAATACGCGACAATTTTAGGCGTGCCGGTGTCCCTTACGGGCGCTCTGTATTATTTGGCCTTTATAATTTTATTGGTCGTTTATCTGGACAGGGGGAAAGACGCATTTTTTAGGGCGGCGGCTTGGCTTTCGGTTTTTGGCTTTTTGTTTTCCCTCTGGCTTCTTTCCGCGCAACTATTTCTTATCGGCGCGATTTGCCTCTATTGTTTGTTCTCTTTCACGACTTCAACCGTGATATTTATCACAAGCACAGGCATTTTGGGATGGGGCAGACATGCTATAATAAATACCAATCAACCAATAATTCCAATCTACAAATAGCTACGAATATACAGCGTTTCTCATTAGTATTTATTCGCAGATTGGTATCATTCGTATATTGGCGTATTTATTTTATGAACGACATCATCGGCACAATTAATAAACTTCGGCGGGAAATTGACGAGCAGAATCGCCAACTTCGGGAAAGGGGGCTCGCTTTCAGGCAGGCTAAGGATGAGTTGGAACGTTTTAAGCAGGAAGTGGAAATGAAAGATGTTGAACTTAGAAAAATGGAGATAGATATTAGAAAGCTTGAAGGGGAACAGCAGAGAAATAAAGTCGCGCTTAGGCGTTTTCAAGATGAGCTGGAAGCGGAGGAAAGGGACAAAGCGCCGAGGCGGGTTTCGTTATAAGTGAATCAGGAATAAAGAATTATGAATAAGAAATAAAAATATGAGAAAAATTTTCAAATTAGGCGTAGCCGTTTCCATTATTTTAACTCCGCTTATCGCCGGCGCGGCCTATTTTAGAGCGGGCGATTCTTACACGCTTCGCGCCGATGCGGTGGTTGACGACAATCTTTATGTGGCCGGTTCCAATTTGTTCATCAGCGGAAGGGTGGAGGGCGACATTGCCGGTTTAGGAAGCGCCATTGTCATCTCCGGCGCAGTGTCGGACGATGTGCTGCTGGCCGGCGGGAATATTGATTTTAGGGGCGAAACCGAAGGCGATTTGAGGGTGCTCGGCGGGACGGTTCTGGTTTCCGGAAAAATCGGCGGCGACTTGGTGGTAACCGGCGGCACGGTAACTATTTTACCGGAAGCGGTTATCGGCAAAGATGTGGCGGTGGTTGGCGGCGAAGTGTTTTTCGCGGGCGAAACGAAAGGCGATTTACTCATTTCCGGCGGCAACGCGGAAATCGGCGGGCGGGTAGGAGGCAAAGCCAAATTTATCGGGGAGGAAATTAGGATTGCTGACGGCGCGTCCATTGTCGGCAACTTCATTTACCGGACAAAGCATCCGGACGATGCTCTTATTTCTTCGGCGGCGCAAATTGGCGGCGCGGTGCAATATGAAGATTTGGGCGCGCTTGGCAGGGAGCGGGCGAGAGAATTTTGGGCCGGCGCTTTCGGCATAGCGTTTTTGACGCGGCTTCTGGTTTTCCTTTTGTCGGCGTTCCTCATCGTTTGGCTTTTGCCGAAGGCCTCTTCGTCGTGGCTTGAAAGAGGGCGAGCGTTCGGCAAAAATCTTCTGACCGGATTTTTGGTTTTGGTGGCAACGCCGATTGCCGCAATCATTCTCTGCGTGACTGTTATCGGCTCGCTTGCCGGTCTAATCCTTCTGGTCGCTTACGCGCTTTTTATTTTCGCCGCTCTGCCTTTGACCGGACTTTTGGCCGGCGATATCCTCGCCAACCTGTTTAAGAATAGCGACTTGAAATTCTCTTTACCAAACAAGGCGATTGTCGGAACAATCACTTTAAGTTTAGTCAGTTTGACGCCGGTTATCGGACCCGCGCTATTTTTCCTGATTTTTCTTGCTTCTTTAGGCGCGCTCTCGCAGGAGTTTTATACAAGAGTGTGGCTTCGGAGAAAATTGTAGGACTGCCGCGTTTGGCGAACTTCTTCGCTCGGAGTTTCGCAAAAGATTTTTTTCCTTGGGAAACATGAGGGTGAGTTTGGGTTTTTATGATTCTGTGAAAATCAGTTCTTCACAATTTATGAAGAACTGATTTTCACAGGTCACGCTAGTTATATTGTAAATTCCGGGCGGTCGGCTATTATAGTGCCGGAGGTATTTGTGAATGACCTTGAAATTGCCAGAGCTGTGGCTTGGAGCGATGTTTTGGGAAATCGTAAGCCGAAAAGATTCGGCAAGTCGGGTGATGTGTGTCTCATTTGCAAGGTTACCAAAATTAACCGGTACAACCCGCTCGGTATTTGCGCTTTTTGCCAAGAGGCGATTGGAAAAGAGTTCGTCAAAGAAACGGGCGTGGTCGCCGGTTTGCGAAAGGCATGGCGGACCAAATCATTTCCAACTTTAAGAGCTTTCCGCCGAGCCGAAAGGCGATGAAACCGTTCTGATTTAGGTCGGAGCGGTTTTTTTATTTGCCTATGGAGGAGAGGGAACTGATGTGGAATTGATAAAGGCGTCATTTGGCCAACGGCCAAATGACGCCTTTATAACATGTTGACAAAGAAAAAGAGGCGCTTAATATGAGACCTCGTCGGTTTTTTGGTCTTAAGATTCAAAAAATCCAGGGAGGGGCGCTAGCTAGCTAGCCCGAAAGGGCCAGTTTCCCATAGCCTAACGCCCCTCTCTGGATTTTTTTCTTGCCATAATTATACACCCGGAAAGTGTCTGGTTCCGCAAATCGGATGGGCGCTCCGCAAGCCGCGCCTCCACGGACTGTTGCCAAACACCGTTTTGTATTTCTTTGACAATAAAATCTCGTTATATCGTAACTCATAAATTGGGGATTTTTTGTTGCGTTCCGGAGCAGATAGGCGATAAAATGCTCTTGCACAGTGAGTTTTCGTTTTGAGGGGAAACCAAAACGAAAAAGAAAATGGTATGCAACAGGTTTCCCGAATAAAAACTTTTGTTTTCAATTTGCGTCGCTAAACGGCTTTTGCCGTTTGGCGATTTTCGTTTGTAACAGAATTCGGGAAATCTCGCCAGGTCTTTGAGAAAAGAAATTTCGGCGAGAGAAGCTAACAAGGAAGGCTAAACCTTCCCCTAGGAAGGTTTAGCCTTCCTTGGATTATTTTTTCCCGCCGGAGTTTCTGCAAGGAAACGAAGGGGTCGAGTATCCATTTGCTTATTCCGTATTCCCTTAAGGGACGGAGGAAGGAATGGTTTTAAAAGAATAATTCATTAAGCAAAAACTATGAAAAAAGTTATTGCAGGAATTGCGGTAGTCGCGATGTTTGCGGTTGCTTCTCCAGCTTTGGCTTGGCACTGGTCATCGTCCGACATTGATGTGGATGTGGAGAATAAAAACACCGCAGTTGTCAATACGGTTACAACCGTGGCGAATACGGGAGGCAATACTGCTGACGGCGGGAACGCAACAACCAACAGCGGTGGCGGTAATGTCTCCGGCTTCGGAAATGACAACAACACCACTGGTGCGGGTAACGCTGATTCCGAAGGGGGAAAAGGAGGAACGGTGAATACCGGCGATGCTGGCGCGAAGTCAAGCGTGTCAAACGATGTCAACTCAACCTACATCAAGGTCAAGGTTCCGTGCGGTTGCAAGGGCGACATTGATGTTGATGTAGAGAATAAAAACACTCTTGTTGACAATCTTGTTGGCACAGGTGCCGACACTGGCTACAACTATACTGACGGCGGAAGCGCTGATACAAGCACGGGCGGCGGCAATGTTTCCGGTTTCGGAAATGATGGAAACAACACTGGCGCTGGCACATCTAATTCCGACGGCGGAGACGGCGGTTCGGTTACGACCGGCAACTCTTGGGCAAAATCCAAGGTGACCAACACGGTCAACTCTACGGTTGTTCGCGTTCGCAAAATCTAGTGCGGACATATGAAGTATGAAAGCTCATTGCTTTCTCCTTCGCGAACCGAGCTTCTGCTTGTGACGGGAGCTCGGGGGCGAGGGTTTTGGGGAACTGGCCCGGCCCTCTTTCATGGATTTTCAAAAAACAACGGTATCCATAACTCTGGTTTTTATAGCTCTTTTCACAGCCGGTTTGGTTTCGGCGAAAGAGTTTTATTTCAATGTGCCTAAGCCGAATTTGCGCAATTTGCCGGAGATTTCCGTTTCTAAAGTAAATGACGACGCGGGAGGAACTTCCATTACCAATGACATTTCCGTTTCCGCTTCAACCGGCGGGAATAATGTTTCGGGAGGCAGTGGTCAATCCGGCGGAACGATTCAAACCGGCTCGGCCAAAGCGGAAGTCAAAATTCAAACCACGGTCAATGGGGAAGTGATAGAGGATTTTGACGAAGAGTATGAGGGCGAAGCCGAGATTGAAAAGGAGTTTGAAAATGCCAGCGGGACGGTTAAAACGCGGGTGGAGGTGAAGGTGCGGAGCGGGACGAGCACGGCAGGCAACCTACAACCGACGACCCTGCCTCTGCCCTACCTGCCGGCAGGCAGGTGGCAGGCAGGCAACAACCAACAACAAGAGTTGCTAGAAGAAAAAGAGAAGAGTAGTTGGTTTTTGAAAATTTGGCCTTTCGGTGAAGAAGTTGACGAGGCAAAACCTCGTCATCCTGACAAGGTTTTGCCTCGCTCTGACTTTAGTAGCAGTTCGCCGACCACATCGCCTGAAGCATTTGTTTCAAAAGATTTACCGACCAATCACATTATTCGACAGGCGATTCAGAATTTCTTTAAAAATTTGTTTTCAATTTTCAGGATTTGATTTATGGAGCATCAGATTCTCCAGAAGGATTTGAGACTCCAAAGATTTAAGACAATGAAGAATTTCAAGAAAAAACTGGCGGGGATACTTATGTTTTCAATGCTTTTGGCGACAACGCCGGCCGGTTTTGTCTTTGCCGATTTGTCTTCCGATACCGTTTCTTCCACCACACCCACCGCCACCGTTACAACCGGCGACACGGCGTCGGTGACCGATGTGGAGAATGCGGTTAATACCAGCAATATAACTGACAACCCACAACCCACAACCGACAACCAAGAACAAACTTCAACCGGAGAAGTTGCGGAGTCACTACCAATTAGCACTGAATCATTAGCTTCCACTACACCCCAAAACACGAGTGCCGATATTGTTAATGAAGCTACGGTTTCAAACGATGTCGCTGGTCTTGCTTCAACGGGGGAGAACAGTTCTGTTTCAAATGACGGCAATGCTTCTATTGAGACTGGCACGGCAGTGTCGGTGGTAAATGTCGCCAATGTCGTGAACACCACGATTTTTGATTCGCAAGGTTTCATTCTGCTTTTGAACAGTTTATTCGGCGAGGTCGGCACGATTGATACGCGCCTTTTTATGTCCGGCAATTCCGATTCCACGATTCCTTGCGGAGGGAATTGCTCTTTCTTCCCGTCTCAAACTTCGCTTAACGCGAGTTCCACCGCTTCCATTACCAACAATATTATTGCCAGAGCCAATACCGGCGGCAATGAAGCGGAGGGCGACAACGCTTTTGTAGGCACCGGCGACGCTTTTGCCGGCGTCAATTTAGTGAACATTGCCAACACCAATATCACCAACTCCAGTTATATGTTGGTGGCTTTCAATAATTTCGGCGATTGGGGCGGGGACTTGGTTTTGCCCGGCAAGGATTTTTGGAGCAAGTTTTTTAATCCGCGAGCGCCTTCTTTGAATCAAAATGGGGACGGCCAAGGAGCTTCGGTCTCCGTTAACAATGAAAATAGCGCCAACGTGGAGAATGGGGTGGATACGGTTGCCGACACCGGCGGCAATGAAGCGGAGGGCGACAGCGCTTCCGTGGACACCGGCAATGCCGTTTCTTCCACTAATGTGGTAAATCAGGTTAATAAAAATCTTTTCGGTTCCGATTCTTTCCTCGTGGTCTTTAGAGTGTTCGGCAATTGGACGGGCAATGTTTTCAGCGCGCCGCCCGGGATGTCTTGGACGGAGAGCGAGGGGGGTCTTCAAATCATGTATGACGAAGAGGCGGCGGCCACTGGTTATGAAAGTGAAGACGACAGTGGCGAAGGTGGTTCTAGCGGGGGTGAAGGTGGCGGGCCGAGTTCTGTTTCTGTGCGCAATAACAATCGGGCGGACATAAAAAACAATGTGCAAGTTTTTGCTTTAACCGGCGCCAATAAAGCCCAAGGCGATTCGGGAGCGGAGGTAGAGACGGGCAACGCTTACGCCGGCGCCAACATCGTGAACCTCGCCAACACCAACATTTTCGGCCGAAACTGGATTCTCGCCATCTTCAACATCTTTGGCGACTGGTCTGGCGATGTCGCGTTCGGCCGCCCCGACCTTTGGGTGGGGACGGAGATTGAGCGCCGGCCGGAGGGTTTTACCTCCGGCTCTCCGGTGGAATTTAAATTTACTGTGGCCAATCTAGGCGATGCTGACGCCACCAACGTTTATTTAAATCTCGGATTGAACAATGATAAATTGGCCTATTTTCATGGCGCCAATTACAGACACAATAGAAACAACAGAGAAATCGCCCGATACTATTTAGGTAACATCCCGGCTGGCGAGTTTAGGGAATTTAATCAGATGGCGCTTGTTCGGGATGTGCCTTACGGCGGGGCGTTTTCGGGAGGCCGTTCAAGGCGTCCAAATAAATTATGAGTTCGACCCCAAGCTTTCTGTTAGTAAACTTAACAACGCTCCGTTTGGCGTTTATGCTTCTTCAACCGTTGGTTATACGATTGTTGTTGAAAACAAAGGCGGGCCGGCTTACTATGCGATTTTAAAGGATGTTTTGAAGAATGAAGCGGGCGAGGCGGTGGGTGAGCAGACCTGGGATCTTGGGACTGTTCTGCCAAATGAAGAGATTACCGTAAATTACGGAACTTTTTTTAATCCCAATGCTCCGCCGGGTAAATACACCAATTTCGCGGAGGTCAAAGCTGTTGGCCGAAGTTCGGTTCTAGAGCCCTTCTACGGAAACCACGTCAGTTCCGGAGTCGCCACCAGTTCTATTGTAATGCTCGCGCCCGACGAAGTGCCGGAAATTCCCGCCGATGTGATTTTACCTGAACCGGAAGAAGCGCCGGCTACCACGACGATTGACCGAGTAATCAAGCCCGCGCCCCAAACGCCGCTTAGCGGCGGAATGAGCAAGAAACCGTCGCCGTTTCCGGCGCTTCTGCCGCAGGCCCTGCCGCCTTCGCCGCCGGTCCACGGCAGTCCGTTAAGCGGCCTTGAAGCGGCGGTAATTGTGGGAGCAAAGCCGCTTAAGCTACCCAAAGATTTGAGTTTGGCGGCGCTTCTTATCGCCCTTGCCGGCGTCTCTCTTAATAGATTCAATCCCGAGCAATACCGACAATGGCGGAACGCTTTGACGACTTTTTTCTGGTAGGAGTCAATCGTAAAGCGTAAAGTGAAAAGCGCAAAATTAAAATTCAAGAAGAGAAAAAAAGGACTCTTTTTGTTCCGTCTTTTTGCTTTGAGTTTTTAGTTTCTTGTTATAGGATGGTTTCTACTTATGAAGAAGGCCTTAAAGAACAAGGTGTTTTTGGTTGCCGCGGCGTTTTTCGTCATCGGCACTTTAACTTTTGTGATTTTGCGGAACGGAAACGGAAAGTATGCTTACGCCGAAGCGGCGGTTGGGGAGGTCTTAAAGACCGTTTCCGTAACCGGAAAAGTTCGGCCGGTTCGGGAGGCGACTTTGGGTTTTGAACGAAGCGGAAAAATTGCCGGTTCGTTTGTGAAAGTGGGCGATACCGTTGCGGCGGGCGAGCCGCTTGTCCGGCTGGATTCAAGCGAGCAATATGCGGCGATTCTTCAAGCGGAAGCAAATTTGCGAGGCGTGGAAGCGGCTTTGAATAAACTTATTCGCGGCGCCAGAACCGAAGAAATCCAGGTCTCGGAAGTGAAAGTTTTAAATGCCAAGGAAGCGGTCTTAAATTTCCAAAATGCCGCCGCGGATTCAATTCGAGACGCTTACACCAAAACCGATGACGCCGTTCGGAACAAGGCCGACCAGCTGTTTTCAAATCCCAGAACCAGCCAGCCGAAGTTTAATTATCTTCTTTCCGACGCCGGATTTAAAAGCAATTTGGAAGAGAGTCGGTTTCTCTTGGGAAAAGAGCTTAACGATTTTTCGGATAAACTTTTAGGCATCGGAGCGGGTTCTGATTTTTCCGAGTTATTTTATTCAGCCAAGCAAACGCTTGCTAAAACCGCGGCGTTTCTAAATAATTTGGCGCTGGCTTTAAGCGCGCTAGCCCCCAATCCCGGCCTTTCTCAAGCCACTATAGACGGTTGGAAAACGGATATCGCGACGGCGCGGACCAATGTGAATAACGCGATAAGCGGTCTTTCCGCCGCGGAGAAAAATCTGCGGGACGGCGAAGCTGCCGCCCGCTTGGCCAGTGAAGAACTCGCTCTTCTGAAAGCTCCGGCCGGAGCAGAGGAGATTCAAAACAGCGAAGCGTCAGTCGCTCATGCCGGCGCCGCTTTATTGTCGGCCAAGGTGTCGTTTGAAAAATCCACGCTTCGTTCCCCAATAAACGCTCTGGTCGTGTCGCAAGAGCCAAAAACCGGAGAATTTGTTTCGGCCGGCGAGCCGGTCATAATTTTGATGAGCGACAAAGAATTTGAAATAGAAGCCGATGTACCTGAAGTTGATATCGGCGGCATAGCGCTCGGCAATCTAGCAACGGTTGTCTTGGACGCGATGCTTAACGAAGAATTTTACGGAGAGGTCTTTGCCGTTTACCCGGCGGAGACAATCATACAGGGCGTGCCGACTTATAAAGTAAAAATTTCTCTTAAGACCTCTGATGAGAGGATTAGAGCCGGTCTCACCGCCAATCTCTCAATTCTCACCTTTAAAAAGGATGGCGTTTTGGTTCTGCCGGCGCGATTCGTCAAGGAGGACCAAAGCGGCGCTTATATTTCTTTCGTAAATGCGGAGGGCGAATTAATCCGCAAGCCGGTCGCCGCAGGCCTTCGCGGCACCAACGGTTTCGTTGAAATAATCGGCGGTTTGAAGGCAGGAGACAGAGTGGCGGATTTGGACAAAAGTTAAACTTTTGACCCGAATTTTAATTTTTGTTTGCCAAGGCCTCAATGAATTCCGCCATCAAAAAATCGTTCTCGGAGAGGCCGCTAATTGAATGAGTAAAGAGTTTGATTGTTACTTTGCCCCAAGCAAGTTCTATGTCCGGATGATGCCCCTCTTCTTCGGCGAGAGAGCCGACTTTGTTTACGAATTCCAAAGCCGACTTAAAGTCGGAGAATTTGAAATCTTTTATCAAATGATGATTATTTTCGGCTCGCCAGCCCGGTAAAGCCGGCAGGCGAAAGGAAATTTCTTTTGCCAGCATCGATGCCGCGCTGATTTCGCAGGGAATACAATGTTTGGCCATGGCTACAGTATAAACTATTTCGGCCTTACGCATTTCATACCAGTTTTGTTTCGTAATTCAAAGTGAGATACGGCCCCTCGCAGAATTAATAGAAGATGATGAAAATGAATCCCGCAAGGCGCGCTTGCGGGATGGCGAGGGAACTCTCATTGCTAACGATGCGAGCCGACTTTCGGCAAAATACGGCGCAACTTCGCCGGCAAAGGCAGAGGGCTATCTTCCGGCATAAACATCGGCAAGGTGAAGATGTGGCCGCTAAGTTTCATCCGCCAGTCATAAAGCTTGATAACTTCCTCAAACAACTCGCCGGTTTTCTTGAGCATTTTTTCCACTCGCCGGATTTGCCATCGGTTTGCTATTCTCCCGCGCAGAGAAGAAGGGTTCTCCCAGTACAAATTGCTTCGTCTGGCGTGAAGCCAAGCAAGCGATTTTTGAAGGCGTTGGTACGTTTCAATCAATTCCGTCAGCAGGAGGTAATTTCTGATTTGGTTGGGCGACAGAGTAAAACCCTCTACAGTGGCGATTGTTTTGCTGGGCGGTTTTCTTTCTTCTCCGGCGCGCCGCCCGCCCGCTTCGCTTTTGTTGATACCCGAAACGGCGAAGAAAAAAACGGCGGTAAACAATAACAAATACATTATTACGGTAGGGATGTCAGAGATTGCGCTCATAGCGAGGCTTTTTTTGAAGAGCTTAAACTTTGTTTAGGTTAAAGCGATAGCCCGCTTGTGTCAACCAAATCTTTGCTATACTCTGTTTGGTATGCCTTTAATTTTAGACGGGAAAAAAGCGGCGGAGGCGTTGGCGGCGGCGCTTCAAGAAAAAGTGAAACTGTGGCCGGCGGCTTTAACTCTTTCCGTCATTCAGGTCGGCGCCCGCGCGGACTCAAACGCCTACATCAAAGCCAAAACGGCTTTCGCCGAAAAAATCGGGGTGAAAGTTGAATTGGTAAAGTTTCCGGAAGATATTTTAGAAGAAATCGTTACTTCCGCCGTGTTGGAGCGTAATAATAGGACGGATATCCAGGGTATTATCGTGCAGCTGCCTCTTCCGGCGCATTGGGACGCCGATGTAATTCTGGAAAATATAATTCCGGAGAAAGACGTGGACGCTTTAACCGCGAAGAATGTCAAAAATTTGCTGGCCGGCAGAGCCGGCCTGATGCCGGCGACGGCGGCGGGGATTCTCAAATTATTGGAATTCTACGGGCTGCCGCTTTCCGGCAAGCGGGCTTTGGTGGTCGGCAGGTCTTTAATGGTGGGCAAAGCGATTGCTTTAGCTTTCCTTAATCAAGACGCGACCGTAACCATCTGCCATAAGAAGACCGAGAATTTAGCGGCCCTTGCCAAGGAAGCGGATATTTTGGTGGTAGCGGCGGGGCGTCCGGCTTTGATTGGCAAGGATTGCGTCAAGGCGGGACAGGTAGTGATTGATGTCGGCATCAACGAGGTTCCCGGCGGGAAACTTGACGAAGAAATCTTTGGCCGGAAGCTTGTCGGCGATGTGAAGTTTGATGAGGTTTCGCCGATTGTCGCCGCCATTTCGCCGGTTCCCGGAGGAGTCGGTCCGATGACGGTGGCGGCATTATTTAGTAATTTGCTGGATTTAGTTGGAAATTTAAAATACTAATCTGCGCATTATACGAATGAGTCCGAATAGCTACTAATAAAATAAAAATTCCAAATAAGCTCCAATAATCAAATCTCAAACTTTGGGTATTGGAATTTGAAATTTATTTGGCGATTGGAATTTTGAGCTTGGAATTTAACATTCGTAACTATTAGCACATTAACCTCATTTATTATTAGTAAATAAAAAAATATGGACTCAAACAATTTTCAGGGTTTTTGGGGCGAGCATAAGCATTATTACGGCAAAGCGGTGCTCTTAGTGGCGACGCTTTTGTCTTTGTTTTTATTGGCGAAGACCTTGGCGGCTTTTAAGGAATACAGCACTGCCGGCCGCGATTATCCGGCGCAGAATATTATTACTGTAAGTGGTGAGGGGGAAGTGATGGCGGTGCCCGATGTCGCCGAGGCGACTTTTGACGTTCGCGAGGAGGCGAAGGATGTGCCGGACGCGCAGAAAAAAGTTACCGAGAAAATGAATGCCATTATTGACGCCCTCAAAGCATTAGGCGTTGCTGAGAAAGACATCAAGACTGTAAATTATAATGTTTATCCAAAATACGAGTATCGAAACGAGACGGTCGTCTGTCCGGCTGGTTCTTATTGTCCGCCGGCCCCGGGAAAACAGATTCTTACCGGCTATGAAGTCAGCCACGCCGCGCAGATAAAAATCCGCAAAGTTTCCGACGCTGGAGCAATTTTATCCAAATTAGGCGCGCTTAAGGTTTCAAACTTAAGCGGTATCAATTTTTCAATTGACGATGAGGAAGCGTTAAAGGCCGAAGCGCGCCGCTTGGCGATTGCCGATGCCAAAGAAAAAGCCAAAGTGTTGGCGCGCGACCTCGGAGTGCGGCTGGTTAGGATTGTCAGCTTTGGCGAAGCGGGCGATTATCCGATTTACTACGCCAGAGCAGAGGCCTTCGGCAAAGGCGGCGACATGTCCGCTATGGAGACGCCGACACCGGAGATTCCGGCTGGTGAGAACAGAATCATCTCTAATATCAGCATTTCCTACGAAATCAGATAAGGGTCGCTCGGAAGCGCTTTTAAAATGCACGAAAATTTTTTGCTAAAAATTTTCTCTGTCCGGCGCCGTCGCGCTTTCCAAGGCATTTTAAAAGCGCTTCCTCGCTCCAAAATGAAACCCTAAAGAGCTAAATTTTTTCTTTGACAATTTTCGGTTTTTAGGTATTCTTATCTTAAGCCCGCCGGGCGGTTTTTTCTAACGCAGAACTATAGAGCATTGGCGCGGAAATAATGCGAAAATCGCGCTCATTCACGGCATTCATGTTATATTTTATATTCATCTTATGAAATTATTGGATTACATCAAGGAAACCCGAGTAGAACTGAAACACGTGTCGTGGCCGACGAGGCGGCAGACGCTTGTTTTTACCGCGGTGGTTATTGTGATTTCAATTTTGACCGCTTTATTTCTGGGCGCCTTTGACTTTTTATTCACGAAGGGCATTGAGAAGCTAATTTCCAAATAATTTTATGGCCAGACAAGATACGGAGAACAAGAGAAATTGGTATGCCATCCACACCTACGCCGGCTACGAAAATGCCGTAGCTAGAAATTTAAAACAGAGGATTGAGTCGCTCGGCATGGAAAGCAAAATTTTTAATGTGGTTGTGCCGGTAGAGAAAAAGATAAAAGTAAAAGGCGGAAAGAGGGTAGAGGAAGAGGAAAAGATATACCCGGGCTATGTTTTGGTGGATATGATTGTTGACGATGATTCCTGGTATATTGTTAGAAACACCCCGCGGGTTACCGGTTTTGTCGGCAGCGGAGTATATCCTGTGCCGCTTGGCGAGAAGGAAATCAGCGAATTGTTCAACCGGATGAACACCGACACGGTGAAGCACGCCATTGATCTTGATGTTGAGGACCCCGTCATTATCGCCGACGGACCCTTTAAGGATTTGGAAGGCAAGGTGTCGGAAGTGGACCATAATCGGGGCAAGATTAAGGTGTTGGTTTCAATGTTCGGTCGGGAAACGCCAGTAGAATTAGATTTTCTTCAGGTTAAAAAAATCTAATTTGAGAAATCCTAAGCACGAAACTCTAAATTCTAAACAAATTCAAATTATTTAAATTCTAAATTAAGAATAATGTTTTGAATTTTGCAAATTTGGATTTGGATATTATTTAGGATTTAGTATTTAAAATTTAGGATTTAATCATAAAATTATGGCCAAAAAACTCGTTCGCAAATTAAAAGTTACCGTAGCCGGAGGCAAAGCCACGCCAGCGCCGCCTTTGGGTCCGACTTTGGGTCAGGCCAAGGTTAATATTGGTGAGTTTGTCACTAAATTCAACGCCGCGACCAAGGATATGGCCGGCGATATGGTGCCGGTAGTGATTTCAGTTTATGAAGACCGGACCTTTGACTTCGTGGTGAAGACCCCGCCGGCTTCCAATTTGATTCTTAAAGTTATCGGCAAAGAGAAAGGTTCGGGCAAGAATGTTTCTAATAAAGTCGGCACAATCAAGAAAGACCAAATTCGCGCTATTGCCGAGAGAAAACTTAAAGATTTGAACGCCAACGACTTAGAGGCCGCCTCAAAAATCATTGAAGGCACGGCGAGAAGTATGGGCGTTGAGATTCGCTCGTAACGGCAATTCAAAAACGCGCATAATTTTCTGCTGAAAATTTGCCATACTCGCGCCAGCCCCGCCGCAATGTTTTTGAATTACCGTCACTCTCTTTTATGTTAAAGCAGATTTGCGATTTTTCTCTTTGTGTAGTAATTTCATAGGCGGAAGTTCCCACCGTATGAGTGCGAAAATCATCCAGAAAGTTTATGTGGCGGTTGCTTTTGACGGCCGGAAAAGTTGGGAAGCGCGCCGGATAGCTCTAGAGGTCGTTGACCAATTGGAAGCCCATTTGCGGCAAGAAGGGTTTGAAGTCCTGAATTTTCAGTCCCAAGGACTGCCTTTTGACCCGCTTGCCTCCGAGGATACTATCGGTTCGTTCATTGAACTGGCTGATTTGGTGGTGCACTTGGAAGGCGAGCCGTTTGCCGGCCTTGGCGAAATTGCCGCGGTGGCAGTTAAAAGGCACAACGCCGTCACAAAATCCATCCGTCATTTTCTGACAGTTAACGCTTTCGCGTGAGCCATTCTTTTTCAAACTCTTCCCTTGGCGGGGAAGAGTTTTTGTTGCCTATACCGCCGGATGTTTTTCTTTAAGTTCCCGAATTTTGCCGCGCATAATAAGGCGGACCTCGGTTTCTTTTTCTTTGCCGACGCCCTCCACGATGTCTTTTTGATGGTATTTATGTTTATGAGGGTTGGCGACCGATTCCGTCAATTCCTCAAAAGCGATTTGGCAGACCCGCTCGCCCGGATAAAGCCGAACCACCTGGGCTTCGGTGTTGTTTCTAACCGGAAGCGCGAGCGTGCCTTCATAGCCGCAATCAACAATGCCGGTTAAATCAAGCGACAGGCCTTTGCGGTTGGTTGAGGAGCGGGGATAGAGCACGGCCATTAGGTCGTTTGGCACTTTTATTTTTTCCAAAGTTGAAACAATGACATACTCGTGGGGCAGAAGTTCAAAATACTGCCCTTCTTCAAGCTCCACGACATCAAAATATTGGAGGCCGGGCTTGTTGAAGTGAGTGACGGCAATGGTTTCGCGGCCTTTGGCGGTAAGCCGCCAGGTCTTTGGGATTAAGAAAGTGAAACCAAGCCGCAAGTCAACGACATGGTCGTGGAGTTGGAAAATGTCTAGGGTTGGGGTGAATGATAAATTGCCTGATTTAATCCTTTCAACGATTTGTTTTTTTGTGAGAATGGACATTATTTGAAGGAATTAGGAAGTGTGAATGATAAATAGTGGAAATCACTTGTTAAGTTTAACCCGCCGTTCATAGATTGCGTAAGTGGCGTCATGTTCGTTTTTGTTGTCTTTTGGATGGAATTCGCTTCTGGTTGTTTGCCACTCGCTTTCATCTGTATCGGGAAAAAACGCATCGCCTTGGATTTTTGCGTGAATAGTTGTTTTATAAATCCGGTCGGTTTTAGGCAACGCCTCCTTGTAAATCTCCGCTCCGCCGATTATAAAGACCTCGTTTTTATCTTTAGCAAACCTTCGGAGCGCCTCTTCAAGAGACGAGGCCACTTCGCACCCTTGCGCCGAATAATTTTTTTGTCTGGTAACAACCACATTAAGGCGGTTGGGAAGGGGCTTGCCTAGCCGCCCCTTTATTGATTCAAAGGTCTTCCGGCCCATAATGACCGTATGATTTTTCGTAAGCGCCGCGAAGCGTTTTAAATCGTCCGAAAGCCGCCAAGGGATTTGACCCTTGTTTCCCATGACGTTATTTTCTGATGCGGCCACAATGATAGAAATCATAATTAAAAATTCTAAATCCTAATATCTAAATTCTAAACAAATTAAGAAATAATAAATCACACACTATTTTACTTTCTCAAAAATTGCGCCAAAAATTTTCATTAACTCTATACATTCCTTCATCAAAACATCACGCTCCGTCATTAATGATTTTTACTCACCACACGCTATAAGATTTAACCAATAAATAGTTTCTTTTGGCTCTTTCCTAGAAATTCGTATTTTTATTGCAAAATCTTTCTTGCCTAGGGATTCGCTCGCTTCACGATAATTAGCACCAATTGATCCAGAAGAACGCACAAGCTGCTTTGCATCTTCGTAGTTTGAAATATTTTTCGGTAGCCGCCTAACAAGAATCCTGATATTTTTTGCAAATTCAAGAGTTCGTTCTTCCAGATCGTAGATTTTTCTATTTTGAACTTCGGTCATTAAGATTTGTTTAGGATTTAGAATTTAGCGCTTAGGATTTTATAGTACTATTTTAATTCCTTTTATCGGTTCCAGCGGTTTATATTGTTTTTCCAGATTGGCGACGATTTCCTCCACCAGTTTTTTGTCTTTTTTCTCGGCGCGGTCAAATGAATTTTTTGGCAGGGCAAGGCGGAGCGGCTCATGGTCGTTTTCCCGCTTCATGATTTCCTCGGCGGCGAAGTAATGCGAATCGTAGATGTGGGCGTTTGAAATAGAATGGGAATAAATGCCGGGCCTGACTTTTAATTTTTGGGCCAGAATAGAAGCAAGCAGGGCAAAGCCCGGGACGTCTGAAGGCAATCCTAAAATTATGTCATTGGAGCGGATAATGTTGTGAAAATGCAGCCGCCCGCCGATTATGTTTGCCGTAAAAGTGTAAGGGCAGGGCACATTTTTCTTTTTGAAAAGCGACAAGCCGTCTTGCGCGGGGTCCCATGTGATGACGACCCCTTGTCTGGACGACGGCTCTTTTTGGAGAAGTTCTATGAGAAGGCCGAGCTGGTCGCGGCCGAAGTGCTTGCGCCACCTATAGCCGTAGGCGACCGTTACGACATCCTGCGGATTAGTGAAATCGTCCCAGATTTTTGTAAAAGAGCGAAGCATTTCTTCCGGCTTCCTTGAGCCGGCGATAAACCAAACCTGTTCGGCCACAAACATCTTTATCGGCGTTTTTCTTAAAGTTAAAATAGGAAAACCGTCTTTTTCCAAATCAATTTGAAAATGGACTCCGGGAAGGGCCTTTGTCTCGTGCCGAGTGCGTTCCGACACTTCGGTGATGCCTTCAACCATGATTTTTCTGACTAAGGTCTGGTATATTTCGTCAAATTTGGTCATTGTGCCGGCATTATATCCCTCATTGTGTATAATAGCCAAATGGGAAAAATAAATTACCCCTACTTGCCCGAGGGCAGAGAGATTCTTTATGTTCCGGAAAGCAATCCGTTTATGGCCGAAGCGAAAAAAGAGAGGAATACAAACTCAACGGAAAATAATCATCCGACGGGAGCGGTCGTGGTGTTTGGAGGCAAAATAATCGGACGCGGAGCAAATCAGGCGGCGATAAAAAATAAATTCATTCAAAATTTCCACAGAGATTTTTTCTGTATTCGCCGAATGCTCAAAATCAAGACCGGGACGAAGTATTGGCTTTGTCCCGGTTGCGCCGACTTTCATAATCACGCCGAGGTTTTGGCGGTCGCTGATGCGGTAAAAAACAGGGGAGATATCGCTGGCGCCGATTTGTATCTTTACGGCCATTGGTGGTGCTGTCGGCTTTGCTGGGATGCGATGGTTTCAGCCGGAATAAAAAATGTTTATCTGCTTCGGGGGAGCGAGTGATTATTTAGCCGGAGTTACTCACAAGATTGATTATTCTCCGAACAACTTTTCTGAAAAAATTAAAACCACCCCCCCCAACAGAGAGATGGCTTCAATTGATTTTTTAGTGCCATCTTCTTGCCAATGTCATAGCTTCAGCAATGAGGCCATTGGTCATGTGAAGTTCAAAAAGTTTTGCTAAATGCGAGCGATCACTCGTCATGTGTTCTTCGCGGGCCACTTTGTCTCTGATGTGAAATTCCGCTTTGCAATTTAGAACAGGGCAGGGGAACTTGCGTTCGGTGTCTGGAGCTTTGACGAATAAACTCATAATGTACCTCCATTTTTAGATTATCACTTGAGGAGTGGCTGGAAAACCTGTTTTGAGCAGTCCGTTACAAATTACCTTCCGGCAACTTATAACTTTTCCGTAGCCACCCGTCGTTTTCTATTGAGTCCACAATCATGTAGAGGAGGTCTTTTCCGATTTTGAAGTCGGCCTTGAGGAGAGTGATAAGGTCTTCGCAGTCGTAGGGGTAGACCCAGACCGATTTCTGAAGTTTCCTGAAACCAATCGAAGCGAGAGTTAGCCGGACTTTATCGCGAAGCCCCTTCCTCTTTTCCGGAATGTCAAAAATCAACACCCGCCATTTTTTATCCCAGTGTTTAGGATGGGGAAGGCGGTAGTTGTATGTTTCCAAAGCTCGGAGTTTCGCTTCGCCTTTTGATGTCAGTTGTAAAAATCCCCGTTCGTTTCGCTTAAGAAACCCTTGCTCAAGCAGTTTAGCGCGTGATGCATTGATAACTTCCTTTTGCCGCCGGTGCGGTTTATAACCGAACATTTTTAGCATTTGAAGCGCATTCGGCGCTAGAAGAGCTACGCTTAATACTCCAACTGCCGCAATACTTCGCAGTATTATTTTTTGTATCTGCGTTTTCTTGGCCCGCTTTCCTGATGCGTTTTCAAGTATTGCCATATATAACCAATATACATTATTTTTTAGCGGTCGCCAAATAATAATGTATATTGACAAAATGAATAAGAGATTGACAAGATAAGTTGGTTGGTGGTAGGGTGGTGGGCAGAAAAAAGAGGTGTCACCTGCCTTTGAGTGGTGAGCTAATCCGCGAGATTGAATGATTGTTCGTAAAACAAGGGAATCAGAAAATGAATACAAAAACATTCGGAATAAACTGGCCGGGGCGTTT
>LCOC01000012.1 GCA_001000545.1 Parcubacteria group bacterium GW2011_GWA2_47_21
GTATTCGCTTTGCGAATTCTTGGATTGAATGCCGCCAAAGAAAAACTTGAAATTGTCAGCGGTGCGGCTCCGCCGCCTTTCCGAATTTTCGCGGGGGGATTTTTTCGCCAAAATGCGTTCGGACTAATTCAAGAATACTGCATTTTTTCAGATGAAAAATAAAATTTTGGTAATCGTCGGGCCAACGGCGGTTGGGAAAAGCGCGCTGGCGGTGCGACTGGCAAAAAAACTGAACGGGGAGATAATTTCCGCTGATTCGCGGCAGGTTTACAAAGGATTAAATATCGGCACGGGAAAAATTACGAAAAAAGAAATGTGTGGTGTTCCGCATCACCTTTTGGATGTCGTTGACCCAAAAAAAAGATTTTCCGCCGCCGACTTTGTGCGCTTGGGGCGCGAAAAAATCGCGGCAATTTTTTCGCGCGGTCGGACTCCGATAATTTGCGGCGGCACCGGATTTTATATTGACGCCTTGCTAGGTAAAGTTCCCTTTCCCAATGTGCCACCCAATACGGCACTCCGAAAAAGACTTGCCGGTAAAACCGCTCCAGAACTTTTTACAATACTTAAAAAATGGAATCCGACTTGGGCCAAAAAAATTGAAAACAATTATTCCGAACGGCACAATCCGCGCCGCCTGATTCGAGCAATTGAAATCGTCAAATCACTACCTGTGGACACCCGGTGTCCACAAATCGCTACTTGGGAGCTCAACTCCCAAGTAGTAAAAATTGGCCTGACTTTGCCGCCGGAAAAATTGAAAGAGAAAATCCGGTTGCGCTTATTTGCGCGAGTTAGGGCGGGAATGATTGCGGAAGCAGAAAAATTACATCGGCAGGGTCTGCCTTGGAAACGAATGGAAGAATTGGGTTTGGAATACCGCTATCTCGCCCGCCATTTGCGCGATGAAATTTCCAAAAAAGAAATGATTGAAAAACTCTCCACTGAAATCTGGCGCTATGCCAAACGACAGGGGATATTTTCCTGCCTGCCGGCAGGCAGGTCGTAGCCCTTGCCATAGCCGAGTTCCTTCATAAGCTTGGTCGGGGCGTTTCGGATTTTTAGAGGAATGGGAAGATTGCCAAATTCGCGAACATCGGCTTGAGCGGCGCGAAGAGCATCATAAGCCGACCGGTCTTTTTTAGCCAAAGCGAGGTAAACCACTCCATGAGCCAAATTGATGGCGCACTCCGGCAAGCCGATTTTTTCCACTGCCCCAAAAACTTCGTTGGCGACAACCAGCGCCGTCGGCTGAGCCAAACCAATGTCCTCGGAGGCAAAAATCACCATCCGCCGAGCGATAAACTTCGGGTCTTCTCCGCCCTCAATCATCCTAGCCAAATAATAAATCGCCGCATCGGCATCACCGGCGCGCATACTTTTTATAAAGGCCGAAATGGTGTCGTAATGCTCTTCCCCTTTTTTATCAAAACGGATAAAAGCGTGCTCAAAAGTGTTTTTTAAATTTTTCGCCGTTACTTTGCCGTAAAGCCGATGGGTGTTTTCAATGGCGGTAATGGCAATTCGCGCGTCACCGTTTGAAAGAGCAACCAGCCAATCAAGGGCGTCTTTTGAGATTTTTATTTTTGTCCGAACGATAATTTGCTTAAGTTCTTTTTCCGATAAACTTTGGAGAACAAAAACCCGACAGCGGGAGAGAAGCGGCGAGATGATTTCAAAACTCGGATTTTCCGTGGTGGCGCCGATTAAAGTCAATCTGCCGGTTTCCACGAAGGGCAAAAGGAAATCCTGCTGGGCTTTGTTGAAACGATGAATCTCGTCTAAAAATAAAACTTTTGGCCGTTGTTCCAGAAGCGTATCTTTTTCCTCAACAATTTTCTTGATATCGTCTTTCCCGGCCGACACCGCCGAAAGTTCATAGAGGCGCGCGTTTAGGGACTTGGCGTAAATTTTCGCCAAAGTGGTTTTGCCTACGCCCGGCGGCCCCCAGAAAATAAAAGAAAAAAGATGTTTGTCTTCAATGGCCTTGCGCAAAGGTTTGCCGGCGCCCACTAAATGTTCCTGGCCGACAAATTCTTTCAACGATTTGGGTCTGATTTTTGACGCTAGGGGTTCCACATAGAAAAGTATAAAGTATTATGTAGTAAGTATGAAGTAAAAAACACAGAAAAAAAACTCAATCTGAACCAAATCGAATACAATTCTTTCAAGTCAATTTGCCGCTTATCCTTCGCGAATTACTCCGACTCTCTCTAGCGCACGAAAGTGTTTGGGGTTGCGCCTAAAAATATATTCAATTACTTTGCCGCGGGCTTTGGTCGAGGAAATACCATAGGATTTCGCAAATTCCTCAATCTTTATCTCCGCCGCCGGAATTTCTGATTCATCCGTTACCATAAGCTCAACCTCAAAAGTAACAAATCCGAAATCCATTTCGTCAAAGTCCAGATGAAACTCGCCTTTTCGATAGGTCTCACGGTCTGTAACTATGCGAGCGAAAGGCAGTATCTCCTGCTTATTGAGCGACTCCGCAATAGACGCACTGGTGGGCAATTTCAATTCTTGAATGATTTCATCGTCACTCTCTAACTCGGTATAGCGGTCAATTCCACCGTCGCGCGTCTTGACGCCTCTAACCGGCACCTTTAGCTCAAACCTTCCATCGCGCTGTCGGAGCCAGTAATCATTTCGCGTCAACCGAAAATCCGCCACATCATAATAGACATCGGTAATGGTCTTTCGTCCTAAAAACTCGGCCCCATCAATAATCCTTTTCTTCATTTCCTCACCCGCCTCAAAATTTTTCTCAATTTCAATCATTATTATTAAACAAACGCAAACGGGCCCGCCCAGAGTCGAACTGGGAACCTCGGTTTTGGAGACCGATGTTTTACCATTGAAACTACAGGCCCATACTTTATAGGCAATAGAATATACCAAAAAAATAGTCCTGTCATCAGGACTATTTTTTGGATTCTTTATGCACCGTCCTTTTCCGGCACCAATTGCAAAACTTCTTGAGCTCAATTTTGCGCTCAACCTTTTTCTTGTTTTTTTCACTCCAGTAATTAGTCCTCTTGCACTTGGAGCAAGCAAGTTTTATTAGGCGGTCTTGACTCATTAAATTTCTAGCTTCACTATGAACGTAAAGAAGAGTAGCAAATAAAGGGTAAAGAATCAAATATAAATTCTTTTTATCAGAGGATTCAACCGGGTAATAATTTCATACCATGAAGAATCGGAAAGGTCGGCAAGTGCGTGAGCCGATAATTTTTCTTTGCCAGAAGCGCCGATTAATGTAACCTCATCACCCACCTTTATTCCTGAAATATCCGATATATCAATCGTCAACATATCCATTGAGACCCGGCCTAAAACTTTGGCCCGCCTGGCGCGAACAAGAACCTGCCCAACTGAGGAAAGCGAACGAGGATAACCGTGCCAGTAGCCGACCGGACAAACGGCAATTTTTGACCGGCGCGAAAGTGCCTCCGTAGAGTCGTAACCGATTTTTGCCCCGCTCGGCAACTCTTTTATTTCAGAAATTATACTCTTCCAAGAAAGCGCCGGCGTCAGAATTCTTCTCTTGTTATAGAAGGCCTCAACTTCCTTCGCCGGCCAAAGTCCGTAAAGGCCGATACCAATGCGGACCATATCATAATGGGCTTCCGGAAAAAGCATGGCGCCGGCGGTAGCCGAAGCGTGAGACAAAACCTTAAGACCGGCCTTTTTAAAAGCCCCGCGCCATTTTTCAAATTCAACAATCTGTCTTTTCGTGTGTTCCGGAAAAGCCGGATTTTTTGCGGAAGCAAAATGAGTGTACAGCCCTTCGGGCTCAATTTCTAATTTCCAACCCGCCTGCCGGACGGGCAGGTTTCTAATTTCTAAAAGAGACAGGATTTTTGGCAGGTCGCCCGCCAAAAATCCTTGCCTATGCATTCCGGTGTCAACCTTGATTTGGATTTTAAGCGGCTGTTTTAAGTTAGACCTGAATTTTCGAGCGGCAGTTAGATTATCAAAAGTGGAGACGGTAAGCGAAATATCATTATCCGCCGCCTCTTTGAACCGTTCGGGAAAAGTGTAGCCCAAAACCAAAATCGGGGACCGAATCCCCTCCCGCCGAAGCGCAAGCGCTTCAACAATGGAATCAACGCCAAGCCAATCGGCGCCAAGACGCTCCACCTCGCGCGAAAAATCAATGAGGGAGTGGCCGTAGGCGTTGGACTTGACCACGGCCATTAATTTGGTTTTTTTTGAGATTAAACCGCGGAAGGTTTTGTAGTTTGAAACAATGGCTTTTTTATCAACTTCAATCCAAGTTCTTAAGCCCCCATTTAATTTTGTCATGGTATGTCGATGCAAACGTTAAAAGATTGGTATAATTAGTATGCATTCGTATATTAGCATCGCATTGGATAGAACTCCAACTATGACCAAGTCGGAACAACTGGAAAAATTAAAAAAAGAAATGGAAACGGCTAATCTGCCTCTTATGGAATCCAACTTGGTATTCGGCGAGGGGAACATTGATTCGCCGGTAGTGTTTATCGGCGAGGCGCCCGGTTTTAATGAAAACGAGCAAAGACGGCCTTTTGTCGGGCGGGCGGGACAACTCCTAAACGAACTTATAAAAAGCGTCGGCTGGAAGCGCGAAGATGTCTATATTACAAACATAGTCAAACGCCGCCCGCCCGACAACCGGGACCCCCTCCCCGAAGAAATTGAGACCTATAAGCCCTATCTTGCCCGACAGATGGAAATATTAAATCCGCAAGTCATCGCCTCCCTCGGCCGTTTTTCTATGAATTACTTTCTGCCTTTCGGCAAAATCAGCCGCGACCAAGGTAAGGTCTTTGAAGCCGCCGGCAGATTGATTGTCCCGTTATTCCATCCAGCCGCGGCGCTCCGCTCCACGGAGGTCTTAAATCAACTGAAATCAAGTTTTGCCCGACTTCCTAAAATCGTTTCCGGCGCGATAAAACCGGAGGCGGATTCATCAATCGCGGTGGACTTCACTGCCCGCAGAAAAAAGGAAACTGTTCCTCAAGGAAGTTTGTTTTAGAAAAAAGAAAACTCGTTTTAGAAAACGCAAAAATCCCGTCTGATATTCTAATATGCCTTGCCTCGCCGCTCGTCTGGCCTGCCTGCCGCCTGCCGGTAGACAGGGTAGGCAGGGCAGGCAGGCGGCAGGCAAGGCGGGCGGGCAAGAATATCAGAATGCGTTGCCGGCGCGGGGCAAAAAACTATTCGGCTTTAAAAAGGTTCGCGCCCTCCTTAGCGGGCTTGGAAAGTTTAACCGCCACTTCCTGCCCTTTCTTGCCCGACTCAATCGGCTGGTGGTCAAACTGAAGCGAGGCAACCGAGTCCTCAAATTCATCGGCTCCCCGCTTGATTTTGATTTTATCACCAAGTTTCAAAACGCCCGCAAGCTTCACCACCGCTACGCCGATTTTGTCGTACCAATGAATGACTTCGCCTATTAGCTTTTCTTTCATCGGCATTTCTTTTTTTGTATCTTCTGCCATATAGGTAACATAGAGCTGGCCTATAACCCGACCTTTTACTTAATGGTATTACTTTAGAAAAGTTTGTAAATGCGCAGGGTGAGAGTCGAACTCACAGGATCCAGTGGACAAAGGTTTTACAGACCTCCCCCGCTCCCTACGGGACTACCTGCGCAAAAACTTATCTTTATAATATCCTATCAGCTTTTCAAGTTCTAACAAGAGTTTCTTATCGTTATATTGACTTCAAGGAAATTTCAATCCCCCGATTACCTTTCGACGGTCGGGGGATTCTTAGAACTTATGCGGGCAATTCCTAATCTTTAACTTCTGATTTTTTATACCGTTAACTCTTGGTCGTCGGCAGTAGGTCTCCTAACATCGGCATCTCCGATTCAATAAGCGCGCCCTTGCGGCCCTTCTTTACATCAAAAGTGAATTGGTTGTCCTTGGCACCGACAATTATCACCCCGCCTTTCATCAGGCCTTTGGAAATCATCAGCGAAGCAATGGGCGTTAAAATTTGATTTTGTATCAACCGCTTAAGCGGCCTTGCTCCATATTGAGGATTATAACCCTCCTTGGAGAGGAGCTCCACCGCTTCGGGTAAAAGTTTGAGCGTGATTTCCTTAGCCGCGAGCCGTTCTTCAATCTGACTAACTTGAATATCCACAATTTTTCTAATCGCTTCCGGCGAAAGAATGTCAAAGACGATAATTTCATCCAAGCGATTGAGGAATTCCGGCCGGAAATGGTCTTTGAGAGCCGAAAGCACTTTGGTTTTGGCATCGGCGTAATTGGCCGCGTCGCCCGAAGTCGTCGCAAAACCGAGCTTCTCCATCTTATCTATAAACTGGGCGCCAATGTTGGAAGTCAAAATAATAATGGCGTTTCGGAAATTGACGTGCCGGCCCTTGGCGTCGGTGAGCCGGCCATTATCAAGGATTTGAAGCAAAATATTGAAAACCTCCGGGTGCGCTTTTTCAATTTCATCTAGAAGCACCACCGAATACGGCCGGTGCCTAATGGTCTCGGTAAAGGTCCCGCCCTCTTCATAACCAACATAACCCGGCGGCGCGCCGATGAGTTTGGAAACAGAATGTTTCTCCATAAACTCCGACATATCCACCCGAATCAGGGCTTTCTCATCGTCAAACATAAACTCGGCCAGCGCTTTGGTAAGCCCGGTCTTGCCGACCCCGGTGGGGCCCAAGAAGATGAACGAACCAATCGGCCGATTGGGGTCGGCGATGCCGGCGCGCGAAAGCTTAATCGTTTCGGCAATCTTTTTAACCGCCTCATTTTGGCCGATAATTTTCCTATGAATTTCTTCCTCCATCCTATTCAGCTTGTCGGCCTCGGCTTCAAGCATCCTCATTACCGGCACGCCGGTCCAGCGCGAGACCACTTCGGCAATGTCGTTTTCAATAATTTCCTCGCGGAGAATTCTCCTCGTTGATTGAAGCTTCTTAAGCCGCTTCATTTTCGCTTCCAGCTCTTTCTCAAGCGCCGGAATCCGGCCATAGCGGATTTCCGCCGCTTTGGCCAAATCAACCCGAACCTCCGCCCCCTCGGCTTCAATCCGGGCCTGCTCGAGGTCTTTTTTCAATTGCTTGATTTCCGACAAGGTCTCTTTTTCATTCTTCCATTTAAGCTCAATTTCAGCGGTCTTCTCTTTCAAATCGGCAATGGCCGTTTCAATTTCTTTGACTCTCGCCTTGGCTTTTCTTGAAGAAGCGGAATCCTTCTTAAGCGCTTCCTTCTCAATTTCAAGCCGCATCACTTTCCGTCTGGTGTCTTCAAGAACCGGCGGCATATTCTCCAAAGAAATTTTAAGCGACGACGCCGCTTCGTCTATCAAATCCACCGCTTTGTCGGGTAGATATCGGTCGGTGATGTAGCGGGCGGAAAGATGGACGGCGGAGAGAATGGCATCGTCGGTAATTCTGACGCCGTGAAAAAGCTCGTATTTTTCTTTAAGGCCGCGAAGAATCGCCACCGCATCCTCAACTGAGGGCTCGGCGATATAGACCGGCTGAAACCGGCGGGTCAGAGCCGGGTCTTTTTCAATGTGGCGCTGGTACTCTTTGAGAGTGGTGGCGCCAATCACTCTAAGATCCCCTCGCGCCAGCGCCGGCTTCAACATATTGGAAGCGTCCATCGAACCCTCGGCGGCGCCGGCGCCGACCAAAGTATGAATCTCGTCTATGAAGACCATTACTTTGCCCTCGGAGCGCTCAATCTCTTTCATTATGTTTTTCAAGCGCTCTTCAAATTCGCCGCGGTATTTGGTGCCGGCGATTAAAAGGCCCAAATCCAAAGAAACAAGCTCTTTGTCTTTAAGCGACTCCGGCACATCGCCCGAAGCGATTCTTCCCGCCAAACCCTCGGCGATAGCGGTTTTGCCGACACCGGCTTCACCGATTAAAATCGGATTATTTTTCGTCCGGCGCGAAAGTATTTGAATGATTCTGCCGATTTCCTGGTCCCGGCCGATGACTGGGTCAAGTTTGTTCTCTTTGGCCAGCTTGATTAAGCTCCTTGTGTATTTGGACAGGAACCGGAATTTCTTGGTCCCGCCGATGTCGGTAACTTTGGTCCGACGCAATTCTTCCAAGATTTGAAGCGCTGAATTCTTTTCCACCTTGAAACGAGTGAGCATTTCCCGCGCCGCGCCTTGCGTTTCAAGAAGAGCGAGAAAGAGGTGTTCGGTTGAAACAAATTCATCCTTAAGAGACGCCGCTGCCTTGCCCGACATTTCAATGGCGCCGGCCAACTCGGGAGTAAGATATATTTGATAAGACGGCGAAAGCACTTGGCCGGTTTCCGGTCCGTCAATGGACTCTAAAATTGAGTCAGTTAAAAGAATAGTGTCCACTCCAAGCCGCTCGAGCATGGCGTGGACGATGCTCTCTTCCTGAAGGAGAAGGGCGGCAAGCAGGTGGAAAGGCCCGACATGATTCTGGCCGCGCTCTATGGCAAGCTCGTGGGCGCGCCTGATGGCTTCTTTGGCTTTGGTTGTGAAGTGATTAAACGGAGGCATAGAATTTATATTTTAGATATTCATAATTATTTTTATTTAACTATATCAAATCACTTCTCGCCCCGTAGTCAAAAATGTTCACATTTTTGTACTACTGGGGTGATTAAACGAAGGCATATTGTGAAAATATCTAATTTCTCTTTGAATTACGAAACACAAAATTTTATGGTTAGTTCCGTAAAATCTCCTTAAAAACTTAAGGATTTTGCGACCCGAGGACCTAAAATTTTGTGTTTCGTAATTCACGCTAATTTCTAATTCCTGCCTGCCTGACTGCCGTCAGGCAAGTCCGGCAGGCAGGTCTAATTTCTAAAAGTACCACCCGAACAAAATGTAAAATAACCGTCTAAAATTAAAGATGAAAGCGAATAAATATTAAAAAATCCCACATTATTTATTTTACATTTTTCCGAATTATACAATTCAGACGGAATATGTCAACTGGGAGCCCTCTTTCGCCGGATGGATTTGCCAAGAAATCAGATGGCGGGTTTGGCCGGCGGCTTTTGTTCTGATTTCTGCTCCTGCTTGGAATTTAATTTTCTAAGCGCGGCGCTTAAAAGCGTAGCGGGCAGAAAATCAGCTGTGCCTTTTCTCATATTCCCAGAAAAAGCGATGCCGATAACCTCCCCCGAAAGATTCAAAAGAGGAGAACCGGCGACTACGCCTTCACCGAATATATTGGTCTCAATCCGATTGAATGAGGACGTGGTGGTCGCAAGGTCATCTTTTCTGAATGGCACCAAACTTGAAATCACGCCGAGTAGCACCCGGTCATTCCCCTCTCCGCTAAGAGCGATAACCGATTGGCCAAGCTTGATTTCTCCAGATGAAGCCAGGCCAGCCGCTGGCAAAGAAAATTTTTCCCCTTCAGCCGGTTCCGCTTTAAGAATGGCAAGCCCCGAATCGTCCGTAAATAAAACTTTGGCGCCATACCCCTTTTTGTCTGATAAGACCATTATGTATGCCCCTTCTCCGCTTACGACGCTCGCTTCGCTCGCAATCAAGCCGTCGCTTGAAACAATGACGCCGACGCCGATGAATCGGGAAACGGACAAGCCGTCTTCTCCGAGGAAATTCTTATAAATTCGCACTACCACTTTACTATTTTTCTCAACGGCCTTGACTGTTAAATCGTCGGAAGTGACAACTACGGTTTCCTTGGTAATTACCGCCGCCCCTTTGGCCGGCGTCTCCACCACTTTCTCAATGGTCCGCTCCACGATGCGGTTTATTGTTTGAGTTACACCTTGGGGCTCTTGCTCCATCAACGAAACGGTGATAATGCCGGTCGCAAGCGATGTAACGAACGAAACCAGAAGGGTAACCAGGACAATTTGTTGTTTAGTGAGATTTTCCACGCTTATATCATAGCCGATTTGAAGCGGGACGCAAGAGAAATTCCGAAAAGCCCCGTCATTTAAGACACCTACGCAAGGTCTCCGCGAAGCTTTTAACATCGGAGAGGGCGGTAAAGCGACCCAAAGTAATCCGTAAAGTGGAAGCAGCTTCCTCGTCGCTTCGGCCAAGCGCTTTGACCACATAAGAAATTCTTTCATCGGCCAAACAGGCGCTTTTGGTGGAAACGGCAAAACCAGAGGTATCAAGCTTCAGCGTTAAAAGTTCTGTATCAATGTCGGGTAAAGAAATATTTAAATTATTCGGTAACCTTTCTTTCATACTGCCATTCGTTACCACCTTTCTGCCTACCCCGTCTATTCTCAAATTCTCAAGAATTTGAGAATAGAGAAAGTCGCGAAGTTTACGGAGGCGTTTTGATTCGCGTTCGCGAATGGCTTCACAAATCTCAAGCGCCCGAGCCAAGCCAACGGCAAGATAGACGGGCACGGTGCCGGAACGAAAGCCGAATTCTTGCCCGCCACCGAAAATAATGGGCGCAAGTGAAGCGCCACGCCGGACATAAAGCGCGCCAATACCTTTAGGACCGTAACTTTTTGAACCGTCAATAGAAACCAAATCGGCGCCGAGCGATTCCACTTTTAACGGCATGTAACTCGCTGCTTGGCAAGCGTCTATATGGAAAACCGGCCGACCGATTTTCCGCAAGGAATCGGAGATTGTGAAGTATGACTTATCGGCGCACTCATTGAGTATGGATGAAATTTTACGAATCGGCTGAACGGCGCCGATTTCATTATTAGCATATCCTATTGAAACCAAAAAGGTCTCCGGCCGAAGCGACTTCCTAAATTCCGCCAAATCGATAATACCGTCTGCTTTGACCGGCAAATAAGTTACGACGACTCCCCTCCTCTCAAGTTCTCGGAATGCCTCTAATACCGACGAGTGTTCAATCCTTGTCGTGATTGCGTGTAATTTTGTATGGCGAATCATTAGTCGCGGGTTGTCAGTTACTCCAGCCGTAATTCCAAAAATTGCCAAGTTGTTTGCCTCCGTTCCACTGGAAGTAAACACTATTTCATAGGGCTTCGCGCCGAAAAATCGCGCGACAGTGGCGCGGGCATTTCTTAACGCCTCCTTGGCAACCACGCCCTCCTTATGAATTGAATCCGGATTGCCAAACCGCTCACTCATAAACGGTTTCATATCCTTGAAAACCCGTTCATCAATCGGCGTTGTGGAGGCGTAGTCAAGATACACTCGCTTATGATTGCCTGTGTTGCTCATAACAGTTCTTAAAAATCAGGGCTAATTGATTCACACCGAAATAATTTAAAATGTAAAACCACAACTCAAAATCTAAAATATTTCATTTTTCACATCTAGCTGTCTATTCAGGAATCGTCTGCGTCAGGTCCGCGTGCTTGCCCTTTGTTTAAACCACTCCACCGTTTTTTGAAGACCTGCCTCAAAAGAAACAATCGGCTTGTAACCAAACATTTTTCTTGCCTTGCTGATATCGGCGTGAGTATGACGAACGTCTCCAAGCCGTATTGGACGCTTCTTAAGCGAAAGTTTCTTGCCGGAGAATTCTTCAATAAGCACTTTAACGGCCAGCAAATCAGTCCGTTCTCCGTGAGCGATATTAAAGACATCGCCAAAAAACTCCCTAACACTCTCAAACGCCAAGATATTCGCTTCAACCGCGTTATCAACAAAACAAAAATCGCGCGACTGCTTGCCATCGCCTTCCAAAAAGGGCCTTTGGCCCTTCTTCGGAAAATACAATCGCTCAAGCCAAGCGGACATCACGGTGGAATAAGGCGAATCGCCGTATTGCCCGGGACCAAAAACATTGAAATAGCGAAGGCAAACCGACTCCAAGCCGTAAAGTTTGCCGAATGATTGGCATAGAAGTTCGCCGGCGTACTTTTGGAGGGCGTAAGGCGAAACCGGATTCGGCGGATTTTCGCCCTCTTTAGTCGGCAAAATCTTCGCTCCGCCGTAAACCGACGATGATGAAGAAAAAACGAATCGCTTAACTTTGTAATCCCGCGACTTCTCTAAAAGCAGAGCGGTGCCGTAAATATTCGCCTTGGTCGTTTCAGCCGGCTTCTCAACGCTTAGCGATACGCGGGGCATGGCGGCAAAATGAAAAACATATTCCGGCCGATGCTTATTGAAAATTTTTTCCACCGCCTTCGCGTCGGCAACGGATGCGTTGTAGAAAATAATCCTTCTATCCAGCAATGATTTCTTCCCGCTTGAGAAATCATCAACGCCAACGATTTTAATTTTCGGAAATCTCTTGCTGAAAATTCTCACAAAGTTGCTTCCAATAAACCCCGCCGCGCCCGTCACTAATACGGTTCTTGTTTTCATATATACATCGTGAATTACGAAATGCTAAATTTTACGGTTGGTTCCGCAAAATCTCCTTAAAAAACTAAGGGATTTTGCGACCCGAGGACCTAAAATTTAGCATTTCGTAATTCAAAGTATATACACTATAACGGCTCCGCAAAATATTTATCCCTTTCTCAAAATAAAAAAATGTGGTAGAGTTAGAAATCGTAAAATGTAAAGCGAGAAACCAAAATCTAAAATTTAAAATTTATTCTTCTGAATTTTAAATTGTAATTTTGACTTTTGCGTCTTATATTTTGAATTGGCCAGAAACATGGCCACTCAAGTTTATTTATGACCAAAATCACAATGCAACCGAAAAACTCCGAGTTTGTAGTTCGTCCCCCCGTCGTGGTGGTGATGGGCCACATTGACCATGGCAAATCAAAACTTCTTGATTATGTCAGGAAAACCAACATTGTAGACAAAGAGGCCGGCGGCATCACCCAGCATGTCGGCGCCTACGAGGTAATCAGGGAAAGTAAAAACGGGGAGAAGAAGCGAATAACTTTTCTGGACACGCCGGGCCATGAGGCATTCGCCGGCATCAGGGCGCGCGGAGTGGAGGCCGCCGACATCGCTGTTTTGGTGGTCTCGGCAGAGGAAGGGGTCAAAGCCCAAACCATGGAGGCCCTTGCCTATATAAAGAAAGCCGGCATCCCTTTTGTCGTCGCGATTAATAAAATTGACAAACCGGAAGCGAACATTGAAAGGACGAAACAAAGTTTAGCCGAAAACGAAATATATATTGAAGGATACGGCGGGACCACGCCGGCCGTCGCCATTTCCGCCAAAGAAGGCACCCATGTTGATGAACTGTTGGATATGATTCTTTTGGTGGCGGAGCTTGAAGAACTTAAAGGCAATGCTCAAATCCCGGCCTCTGGCGCTGTTATTGAAAGCCACCTTGACCCCCGAAAAGGCATTTCGGCGACGCTAATCATCAAAAACGGCGTCCTAGAGAAAAGCCAGTGCGTTGTTGCCGGAGACGCCTACGCCCCAGTCAGAGCCATTGAGGATTTCCTTGGCAAACCCGTCTCTTCAGCAAGCTTTTCAAGTCCCGTGATAATCTTTGGCTGGAATAAAGTGCCCGCGGTCGGATTGAAATTTGAGACCTGCTCCACAAAAAAAGAAGCCGAGGCCATAACCGTTGCGAGCAAAAGCAAGACCAAAGTTAAGGCCGCAAAGACGAAAAGCGAAACCGCGCTCGACGCGCCGAAAAAACCGGAACTCGCGCTCGTCATTAAAGCCGACACATCGGGAAGCGTGGAGGCCACGCTCCACGAAACGGCGACAATAAGCGACGGAGCCGTTACGCTAAAGATACTCCAAGCGGGCGTGGGCGACATATCGGAAAACGACGTTAAAATCGCTTTAGGCGCCAACGCGATAATTTTAGGATTTAACGCCAGCATTAACCCTGACAGCAAGAATCTGGCTCTTCGCTCCGGCGTCCAAGTGGAAATTTTTGACCTGATTTATAAACTTAAAGAATGGATTGCGGCTGAAATCGCCAAACGAACGCCGAAAGTGGAAATTGAGGAAACCACCGGAAAAGCCAAAATACAGAGGGTGTTCGGAATCGGCAAATCCGGCCAAGTCGTCGGCGGCAAGGTGGAATCGGGCCAAATTAAACGCGGCGGGGTGATAAAAATCATAAGAAGAGACGCGGTAATCGGCGAAGGGAAAATAAAAAACTTGGAGCAGCAGAAAGTTAAAACGGACGAAGTCGGCAAGGGACGGGAATTCGGAGCGCTTATTGAATCAAAGTTTGAAATCGCCGGAGGCGATTTCATTGAATCGTTCACCAAAAATTAGCGCCTATCATAAAGACAATGCGGCATAGAGAAAAATTAACGGAAGTCATTAAAAGAGAAGCGGCAAAATACATCGCGGAGAACGCCAATCGTTCTCCTTTGATAACCGTAACCGACGCGATAATGCCTTCTAAAACCGAAAAAATAAAAATTCTGGTGACGGTTTATCCGGTGGAAAAAGAGGAGCCGGCGCTTGAATTTTTAGAAAGACATCGGCGAGACCTTTACGCCACACTTAAGGAAAGAATCCGCGCCCGAGCGTTGCCTGACATAAAGTTCGGCATTGACGGCGGAGAAAAGAATCGCCAGCGGATTGACCAGATTTCTGCTAATATGTAGCGGCGGCCTGGTAGACAAGTGGCAAGTCAAGAGTCTGCAAAACTCTCATACGGGGGTTCGATTCCCCCCCAGGCCT
>LCOC01000013.1 GCA_001000545.1 Parcubacteria group bacterium GW2011_GWA2_47_21
ACTTGGGCCAGTTGATTTAAGCCAATGGGCACGCCGAGCTTGGAGAGCAAAGCGAACAAGACGAACAGCGAAAACACCAACACTATCACGGCTCGGGCGACATCAAGTGGGTCTTTGAGCATATGACGAAATTTATTCAAGTTAGGCAAGACCTCATTATTCTACTCCACCTATTTCTCAAAAGAAATGAAATGAGAGAGAGATGGGGATAAGTTGGAGGGGGTAAAAAAACGGTTTTGATGTCTACTCCAAAGAAAACGCGACAGGCAGGCCGGAGTTGGAAGTGTCCGTGCAATAAATCTCAAAACAAAAAACGGCGAGTGATTGCGCCGTTTTTTGTTTCCGCGCTCTCCCCCGTAGTGAGCCCGTCTGCTACTCCCGTCTGCCACTTAGGTCCATTCCGCGCTACTTCCTAATTCGTTCCACTTCCGTCTTTCTAAACGGAAAACCTATATGCTTGAAAAAAGCCGTTGCCTCTTTCTTGTTATCGGCGGTCGTGACTACTGTAACCGCCATGCCAAAAACATCTTTTAAATCTTCATCGGAGGTCTCCGGAAATATCGTGTGTTCGCGAATGCCAATCGTTAAGTTACCCATTTCATCAACGGACTTAGAGGAAATACCTCGGAAATCTTTGGTCCTGGGGAAAGCGACGTTGATGAGTTTGTCCAAAAACCCCATCATCCGCGCGCCGCGCAGTGTTACTTGAAATCCTATCGGGTCTCCCTGCCTCGTCTTGAAAGAAGCGATTGACTTCTTGGCGCTTCGGCTCACCGCTTTCTGGCCAGTGATTTTTGCGAGTCGGTCAACTACCACCTCGTTTTTCTTTTTGTCCTTGAAAGAGCCGGTGCCGACAGAAATAACCGCTTTGACCAGCCGCGGCACGGCCATGACATTACGATAGCCGAACATGGTTTTTAGACCTTCAAACGCACTGTTTATTTTTTTCTTAATGCTTTGCATATTTACCTGATGCCAATACCTGCCTGCCAGTAGGCAGGTACAAATGGGTGCGAATTATACTAATGAAATAATAAAAACCATATTATTCGTATTATTCGCATGAATTAGTATATTAGCATCGCATGTCAAAATTAAATTTCCCTGCCGCTCTTTCTGCTAATCCTCACCTTTTTGCCGTCCAGAATTTTAAAGCCAATCCGTGTCGGTTTCTTGGTCTCCGGGTCAATAATCATCACATTGGAAACATGAATCGGCGCCGCTTTTTCCACCACCTGCCCCTTCGTATTAGCTCGCCTGGCTTTTTGGTGGCGTTTTTTTAGGTTCATACCTTCAACAATCACTCTATCGGGCAAAGCAACTTTAACAACCTTGGCGATTTTGCCTTTATCCTTACCGGTTATCACCATCACATTATCCCCTTTGTGTATTTTCATAAAATTGCCCGATGCCAATACCTGTCTGCGTGCTTACACGCACAGGCAGATACGAATGGGTACACATTATACTAATGAAATTCATAAAACCATCTTCAATTATTCGTATTATTCGTATGAATTAGTATGAATTAGTACCTGCCTGCCGGCAGGCAGGTACTAGCATCGCATTTCTAAACAATTTCCGCCGCCAACGAGGCTATTTTCTGATATCCTAAATCGGCAATTTCTCTGGGAATTGGCCCGAACACCCGGCCGGCAACAGGGTCTAATTTCCCCTTCTCCAAAATCACTACGGCATTCTCGTCAAATTTTATATAGGAACCGTCTTTCCGGCGAAACGCCCGCCTTTGCCGAACTACTACCGCCTGCAAAACATCTTTTTTCTTAATGGCTTTGCGCGGCTCGGCTTTCTGCACTGAAAGAATCACTTTGTCGCCTATCCCGGCGTAACGCCTTTTTGAACCGCCGAGCACTTTGAAAATCCGTCCGATTTTACCGCCGGAATTATCCGCTATTTTTACGATGGAACGGGGTTGAATCATATTAATAGCTTACAGTTTCACTATCCTCAACAGCTTCGTTAGCTTTATGAATAATCTTAAAGTGCTTTTCTTTTGAAATCGGTCGGCATTCTTCAATCAAGACATCGTCGCCAATTTTCTTTGAATTACCAGGGTCATCGGCTTTGTATCGCTTGCTGTGCTTCATATATTTCTGATATTTCGGATGCTTTACAAATCGCGTAACCCTGACCACTGCCGTGTCCTTCATTTTGTCGGACACAACGATGCCGCGAAGAGTGCGCTTAATCCTCTTCACTGTATCATCTACCGCCTCGTTGTTTGTTGCTCGTGACATGCGACTCAAATTGAAAATTAGAAGCGAAAAGTGTAAAACTAAAGTTTAAAATCTAAAAGAAATATTTTTGCTTTTGAGTTTTAGTTTTTAATTTTTCGTTTGTTGATTTCCGTCAAAATTCTAGCGATGTCTTTGCGCAAATCCCGCCCTTCTTTCACATTCCTAGTTTTGGAACCGGCCGCGCCGAAACGAAAACGGCGAAAGGCCTCGCGCTTATCAGCCAGGTCTTTGACCAAGTCCTTGTCGTTTTTGGCCTCTAAATCGGACATATCAAGAAACCTATCTTACCCAAAAAACCGCCTGAGTCAAACTACAAGCGCGAAACGAACTTCGTCTTAACGGGCAATTTGGCGCCCGCCTTGCGAAGCGATTCCAAAGCGTCTATCTTTGAAACGCCGTCAACTTCAAAAATCACTCTACCGGGCCGAACTTCCACCTCATAACCTTGAGGGTCGCCTTTGCCGGCGCCCATACCCACTTCCGCCGCCTTAGCCGTAAACGGCCGGTCTGGAAAAATCCTAATCCAAATCTTGGCGTTTTTGCCGGCAAATCGGCTCATGGCCTTCCGCGCCGCCTCAAGCTGATTTGATTTTATCCGGCCGGGAGAAATCGCCTTAAGGCCGAACGCGCCGAACGAAACCGCCGCGCCCCGGCTCTCTACGGCGCCGGCAATCCGTTTGGCATTTTTCCGGCCCGTCTGCCACTTTCTAAATTTTACTTTTTTGGGTAACAACATAATACTCAACTCACAACTGACAACCCACAACTGACAACAATAAATAAAAAGTGATTTACAGTTGTTGGTTGTAAGTCGTAGATTGTTGGTTATTTCCGCGACTTGTCCGCGAAAACTTCTCCTCTGTAAATCCAAACCTTGATGCCTATATCGCCGTAGGTCATATGCGCCTTGTCTCTGGCAAAATCAACGTCCGCCCTAAATGTCTGAAGCGGAATCCGGCCTTTTTTCAACTCTTCGGTGCGGGCCATCTCGGCGCCGCCAAGCCGGCCGCCTAAATAAATTTTTACACCCTGCACATCGCGGTTCGCCATCACTTTGTCTATGGTCTGTTTCATTACCCGCCGAAAAGGCATTCTCTTCTCTATGCTCTCGGCCACCATCGCCGCCACTACCGCCGCGTTTGATTCCGGCGACCTAATCTCTTCAATGTCCAGTTTTAATTCTCCGGACATTGGCAATTTCAAACGCTTGATTTCGTTTAAAATATCGGTTCGGAGCTTGGAAATGCCGTCCCCGCCCCGGCCAATTATCATACCGGGCCGAGAAGTTCTAATAATAATTCTGGTTGATTTCGGCCCGCGTTCTATGTCCAAAGAGCCGACATAAAAACCTCTGAGCTTCTTGGCCAGATATTCGCGCAGTGAAATGTCGCTGGTCAAAAAATCGCGGTATTTGGGGCCAACGGCAAACCAGCGAGACCGCCAGTCCCTGATAATTCCCAAACGATGTGAAAATGGATGGACGGTGTGGGACATGTTAAATTAAAATTAAAAGGGAAAAATTACAATGAAAATCCAACAGGAAATTTAAGAAAATATTGATTAAACCGCAGAAATTTCGCTTTGATTTTCGTGTTGGTGCGAATGCGCGCCGTGGTCTGAATGCGAAACTGCCGCGCCGGATTTTCTTTCGGCGGCGGCCAACTCCACGGAAATATGGCTGGTGCGTTTCTTTATTCTGTAGGCGCTGCCTCTGGCCCTTGGCATATACCTCTTAAGCGTTACGCCGGCATCCACTTTAATGTCCTTGATGATAAGTTCTCCGGCGTCGGCTATTCTAAAATTATGCTTAGCGTCGGTCATCGCCATATTTATCACATTGCGCACCGGCGCTGACGCCTGCTTTGTCAAAAAATCCAGGGTGGTTAGGGCCTTGACCACTTTTTTGCCGCGCACCAAATCAGCCACAAGCCGAATCTTGCGCGGTGATTGACGATAATTTCTTAGGATTGCTTTCATTATAGAAACTAAAAATTAAAAGCGAAAAACGCAAAACTAAAATTTGAAACAGAAAAGATTCGGATGTTTTTTCTTTTTAATTTTGGTTTTTAATTTTTCGTTTTGCTTTTTACGTTTTTTTCTCTTCCCCTGCCGCCTTGGCAGATTGCGCCGCGGAAATTTCGGCCTCCTTCTTTTTCAGTTCAAGTTCTTTCTGCATTTTACCGCCATGCTTCGTGAACTTCCGCGTCAGCGCGAACTCGCCGAACCGATGGCCAACCATGTCTTCCCCGACAAAAATCTCTATGAAATCCTTGCCGTTATGAACGGCAAACTTGAAACCGACCATTTCCGGCGAAATTTCGCTTCTCCTAGACCATGTCTTAATAACGCCGGCGCTCTCCGGTGTCTTACCTGAAATCTTCTTTAAAAGCTTCGGGTCAACATATGGACCTTTTGAAATAGACCTGGACATAAATAAACCGCTCCGGTAAAAGAAAAAATGAGCTCTACCAGAGCTTGGCAGGCATTCTAACAAAACTCGCTTTTATGTCAAATGGCCTCGTGTATATCTTTTTTTGCCTAGCTATATGTATTGCTAAACTTTAAAGCGAAGCAAACTCGTTTTTGAATCATGGCGAGAGGTAATTTGGAAATGAAAGAAGCGAGTGGGAAATTTCAGCTGGTCGCGGGAGCAAAGCGACTTATGAAAGTTCCGCGACGGACTAACTATCATTTTCAATTACCGGAGCATTCTGATTCAAAAACGAGCTTACGAGCGGCTCTTCCCAACCTTACGCCGAGAAACGATAAAGATATTGGAGTATTTCTTGGCGCGGCGGGATTTCTGGCCTTTGCCGACCGGCTTGCCCCATTTAGTAATAGCTCGCCTTCTGCCCCGACCCTGCTTCCCCTCGCCGCCGCCATAAGGATGGTCAACGGGATTCATCGCGGACCCGCGGACGGTAGGTCTTATGCCAAGCCAGCGTGACCGGCCGGCTTTGCCGATGGTTACCAGCCAATTTTCATCATTGGAAACCGCGCCCACTGAAGCCCATGCGTTTTCTGAAATTTTTCTGACTTCGGTTGACGGCAATTTAATATTCGCAACCCCCCCCTCCAAAGCAATGACTTCGGCGAAATTGCCCGCTGACCTAGCCAGCGCCGCCCCGCCGCCCGGTTTGATTTCAATGTTGTAGACAAAAGTGCCGATGGGCATATGTTTCAGAGGTAGACGATTGCCAACAACTACCCCCGCCTTTTCAGAAACCAGAAAAGTGTCGCCGACTTTCACGCTTTTAGGGGCTAAAACATACCTTCTTTCACCGTCCTTGTAACAAACCCGAGCGATAAAACCGGTGCGATTGGGGTCGTATTCAATCGTTTCCACAACGGCCGGAATGTCTTTTTTGTCGTACATAAAATCTACCTCTCTAAACATTCTTTTGTGCCCGCCCCCTTTGTGTCGCACGGTAAGCCGACCGCGGTTATTGCGGCCAACATCCCGCTTAAAGCCGGAAGTTAAGGACTTCAAGGGGCTGTCGCCGGTTAAAACATCGCGAAAAGAGATACCTGTCATCTGCCGCCGTGATTTGGTTGTGGGTTTGTAGGATTTCATAAAAAATACTAATCTGCGAATTATACCAATCTACTAATAGCTACAAATGATGTATTTCTTATTAGTAGCCATTCGTATTTATTGGTATCATTCGTATATTGGCATGTTAAATTATTTCTATCTTCTCTCCTTCCTTCAAATAAACATAGGCCTTGCGGACGCCGCTTTTTACTCCTCTTTTGCCCCGCACAAAGACCTTCTTAGCGGGATTCTTGGCGATATTCACTCTAACCGGAGACACATTGTATAAATGTCTGACCTCCTCGGCTATTTCTTTCTTATTGGCGTTGTCCGCCACCTCAAAGACATAAACGCCCGCCGCCGCCAGCGCGCTGCCCTTTTCCGTAACTCTAGGCCTTAAAATCACTCCGGTGGTCGCGGCTCCGGGCGACATTCTTTGGAAATTTTCGTCTTTGGCCGCCACAGACAAATTACGCACGGCCTCGGCCGGCGCTTGCTCGTCTTTTTTCTTTTTGAAATTGAATAAAGCCACGATATAAATTAAAAATTAAAAGCGAAAAGTGCAAAACTAAAGTTTTAAATTTAAAAGAAATATTTTTGCTTTTGAGTTTTAGTTTTTAATTTTTCGTTTTGCATTTTGAGTTTTGTTCGTCAGTATGGCGAATGATTCTTCCGGTGAAACTATAATCGTGTAAGTGTGATTCAAAACATCAAGCAGATTTATATTTCTGACGTCGCCGACCAATACATTATTAAAATTATTAAAGCCGCGCAAGATATTTTGGTTTCTCACCGGCATTGCGATAATGGCGCTGTTTTGTTTTTTTGAAACAATTTTCTTGTAGCCCGTACCCACCGCCAAATTGACTAAGACCTTTTTGGCCTCTATGGTCTTGGCTGTCGGCAAAGCAATCCTGTCAACGAAAATTACTTCATGGTCTGCGAGTTTTTTTGATAAGACGGTGAAGAGCGCCTTTGTCTTCATTTTTTTATTAATCTTCCGACTGTAATTTTTCGCTTTATTCGGGCCGTGCGACACGCCCCCGCCAACCCAAATAGGACTTCGGATGGAACCGTGCCTCGCTCGGCCTGTGCCTTTTTGTTGCCACGGCTTTTTGCCGCCGCCTGATACCTCTCCCCGGTCTTTGACATGGGCGTAAATTACCCGTTCGTTTGAGCGCATTGAAGTCATCGCCTGGTGAACTAAATCGCCGTTCCAAGGCAAACCAAAAACGGCCTCGGGGATTTTTACCTTGCCGGTTTCTCTGCCTTCTTGGTTATAGACCGTAGCATCCATAAATTGAAAATTAAAAGCGAAAAGTGTAAAACTAAAGTTTAAAATCTAAAAGAAATATTTTTGCTTTTGAGTTTTAGTTTTTAATTTTTCGTTATCTTGGGGTCATCCTCTGATTTCAACTAATGTGCCTCTTCTCCCGGGCACCGCTCCGCTCAAATATACCAAACCGCCTTCACCGTCTATCTTGAGAACCTTTAATCCTTTGACGGTAATCCGCTCGCCCCCCATCCGGCCGGCCATCCTCATACCCTTTGACACTCGGCCACCGGCCCGACCGCGCCCGCCGATTGCCCCCGGCTCCCGTTCGCTGTGTTTCTGGCCGTGCGTTCTTGAGCCGCCCTTGAAACCGTGCCTTTTAACCACACCCTGAAATCCTTTGCCTTTGGAAATAGCCGAGACGGCGACACTATCACCCTCCTTGAAGGTTGTCATTTCAACTTTATCGCCGACTTTGAGAGCGGAAGCATCGTCCGGCGCCACGCGAAATTCCTTAAAGCCCTCAAAATTTCCAAGACCTTTGGCGTGGCCGCGCGCCGGTTTTTTGATACTCTTTTCTTTTTTCGCGCCAAAACCAACCTGCACCGCCGCGTAACCGTCTTTGTCCTTGGTCTTTATTTGCGTCACTACAACTGCCGGCACTGCGACTGCCGTTGCCGCTTTCACCTCGCCTTCAGCGTTAAAAATTTGAGTCATATTAACTTTTTTGCCTACGAAAAATTTCATAAGAAAATACCAATATATAAATGATGCCAATCTGCGAATAAATACGAATGGGCACAAAACCTTTTGGAAAACAGAAAATGACCGGGAAAAAACTGTCCCGCCATGCTAGCACAGTCAAAATATTTTGTCCAAAAAAGACCGTTCGGACATTCTTTTTTACTAAAAATAACAAAGAGCGTAATCTCCCCTTTAAGGGAAGATTGTTCCTTAAAATATAGGAGTGAAAATTGTCTTTTTCAAAACACCGCGGAGCTCGACGGAGCGAGTATAGCAAATTTTCAGCAGAAAATTATGCGCGTTTTTAAAAAGATAATCTAAGCGCTAAGTCATTTTAACATCTATATTCACCCCGCTCGGGAGCGAAAGATTAGTCAGCGCTTCCACCACTTTGGCCGAAGGATTCAAGATATCAATCAATCGTTTATGAACTCTCATTTCAAATTGTTCTCGCGCGTTTTTGTGGACGAAAGATGAACGATTGACGGTATATTTTTTGATTTCGGTGGGTAATGGAATCGGCCCTTGAAGCTTGGCGTCGAAGCGGTTGGCGGTGTCCATTATCTGCTTCACGGACGCGTCTAAAATCTTGTGTTCATAAGCGCGCACGCGAATGCGGAGTTTGGACATCACCTCCTCCTTTTTGGGAACTTTGACCGAAACTTTCCTCTTTGCAGTTTTGGCGGCCGTCGTTCCTTTTTTTATTATTGGTTTGGTAACCATACGACAGATAAATTACAATTTACAAACAAATTCTAATTTTCAACATCAAACATTCAAAAAAGTTTTTGTTCCGGTGGTTAAAATTTTGGAATTGGATATTGTTTGTAATTTGCCTGCCCGCCGATTGGCAGGCGGGGTGTTTGAGATTTGGAATTTCCAAAATAATTGCTACGCAACAATTTTGGTTACCACTCCCGCTCCCACCGTTTTGCCGCCTTCGCGAATGGCAAATCTTTGCTTCTCTTCCAAGGCGACCGGTGCCACGAGTTTAACCTTAAACTTGGCATTGTCGCCGGGCATAATCATTTCAACGCCTTCAGCCAATGTCACTTCGCCAGTTACATCGGTGGTGCGAAGATAGAATTGCGGCTTGTAGCCAGTGAAAAACGGCGTGTGCCGCCCGCCTTCCTCCTTTTTAAGAACATAAACCTCCGCTTCAAATTCGGTGTGGGGGGTAACGGAGCCCGGCTTGGCCAATACTTGGCCGCGATGGACTTCCTCTTTCTTGGTGCCGCGAAGCAGAACTCCGGCATTGTCTCCGGCTTGACCTTGCTCCAATTGCTTATTGAACATCTCAATGCCGGTTACCGTGGTCTTTGTGGTCGGTTTGATGCCGACAATTTCAATTTCCTCGCCGACTTTCACCGCGCCACGCTCAATACGGCCGGTAACCACCGTGCCGCGGCCTTCAATGGAGAAGATGTCTTCAATGGGCATCAGGAACGGCTTGTCAATTTCCCGAACCGGAATCGGAATAAACGAATCCAAAGTGTCGGCGAGTTCAAGCACTTTTTTAACCCATTCATCGTCTTTGGAAGTCGCTTCCAGAGCTTTGAGGGCGGAACCGCGAATCACGGGGGTATTTTTTCCGTCATATTCGTATTTGCTAAGCAAATCGCGCACTTCTTCCTCAACCAAATCAATCAAGTCCTTATCATCCACCGCATCGCATTTGTTGAGAAAGACGATGACCTTCGGCACGCCGACTTGGCGAGCGAGGAGAATGTGTTCTCTGGTCTGGGGCATCACGCCGTCAGTCGCGGCTACCACGAGAATCGCGCCGTCCATCTGGGCCGCGCCGGTAATCATGTTTTTGATGTAGTCGGCGTGTCCCGGGGCGTCAATGTGGGCGTAGTGGCGGTTGGCGGTTGAATACTCGTTGTGGGACAGAGCGATAGTAATACCGCGGGCCTTCTCTTCCGGCGCGCTGTCAATTTCATCTACTTTCTTTTCTTTAACTTGCTGGCCGGAAAGGGCGAGCGCGTGAAGAATCGCCGCGGTCAAGGTGGTCTTGCCGTGGTCAACGTGACCAATTGTGCCGACGTTGACATGCGGCTTGGAACGATCAAATGTAGTCATAATTAATATTTGGCCAAAAATTTCGTCCAGTAAGCGCGCGAGCTTTCTTACGGCACGAAACTTAAAGCGCTCTAAACTTATAATTCCCTTCTTTGTTTTGAAACAATATAAAAGGGCGCTTGAAGCGTCAGGATACTATAACAAAACCGCTCGCACAAAGTCAACAAAAACATTCGGATAGGTCTTTTTCAAAACGCGCAGAGCCGCCCGCTCCCGAATTGCTATGCTCGCGCCAGCGCTCTGCAATGTTTTGAAAAAGAATGTCCTCACTTCAAACCGGAGAAATTTTTATGAACTGGAATTTTATTTGAACGCCTCAATCAGTTGGGCAATCGCCGCCAGGATGCTGGCGAGGTTAAGATTTTTCTTTTGGCTGAACTCGGCGAGCGCTTGAACGGTTTGGGGATTAAGCGATGTGGTGGAGGTCGCGGTGATAGTGAACGCGGAATCGCTTTGGTCTGTAACACTTCCGTTTGTGGCTGACGAAACGGTAACTTTGTACTCCCCGGCGGGAATATCGCCGCCGCTGGCGGTCTTGCCGGTAGTCCAGTTATAGGCAGAGCCGGAAATATTATTTGCCAGTTGGTAAAGAACTGCTGGTGCGCCGCAAGCCGGAGTGGCCGTCCAACAAGCAAGATAGTTGCTTAGAGTAAGGTTCACTGGACCGTCGGAGGTATTATTCCATTTTATTACTTGCGTTGAACCGACAGACCACACCTCCCCCCCATTCGGCGAGAGGACGGTGATGGAGGGTTGGGTAGTATTGATGACTCGGAACTGAAATGTTTGGTATTGTGCCGAACTTGCGCCATATTTTTGTGCGCACAAAGAATCAAACCCCACATATCCGCAATATAATGAAATTCTGACTTCGTACGGAATACTTACATCCAAGGGCGCGGTTAATCTTACATCCCAATAACCACTTGAAGTATTGTAGGTACCGTTTACCGCCTGAAATGAAGGGTTAATGCCCACATTTTGGTTGTAAAGATGCGCTTGAACATTAAAACCCTTCTGTTGTGACGCTGGTGTGCCATCCGGTTCAATCCCTTTAACAGAAAAGGTAATGATTGTACCGGGAGTATAGGTTTGCTGTTGGCCAATCACTCCGGCGATTGAATACTCACTATTTGATGGAGGAACGGTGGAAGTGGGTGATAAATATAGAGAACTTGTTACTTCGCACCTCTGGCTTACCATCGGCTGGCACAAGATTCACTTGATAGGTATCCGGATAAATTGTTGATAAATTATTCGGAAGTTGATAAGTATAATAACCATTAACATTGGTCGGGTCTCCAGACACTTTTTGTCCATATAACTGGAATCTGTCACCTTTTGATGAAACCAATTGAATCGTGCTCACTCCCGGTAATACTGGAGACCATCGAATGCTTATACTGTCCCTTCCTAGAACATAATTTTCCCCTCCATTCGGGGAGAGAACGGTGATGGAGGGTTGGGTGGAGTCAGAGTATATCTTAAAGTAAGAATTGCTTTCATCATATATACCAAGATCAGATGTTAAACTTTGACCATCGGCAATCAATCTGACTTTGTACTGGCCAGGGACTAATTGGGAAATACCGGAACATGGTGTATTTGAAGTTGGAGTGAAGGTAAAACTTCCGTAACTAACTGGTGCTGACCCAATCTTGCAAATTCCACCGATTCCGCCTGAATATGAAAGATATATACCCACATTTCCTGCAAGCGAATTGGATTTCCATCGTATCGTTTGAGATTGGCCTAACGCCCATGTCTCCCCCCCATTCGGAGAGAGAACGGTGATGGAGGGTTGATTAATCGTGTTTATAGTGAATGTTTTACTTATGGCTTGTGCACTACCATCGGTCGGCGTAATCCTGACGTAATACGATCCTGCGGGCGTAGTGTTTACCACTATATATGTATATTCCCCTGTTGTTATAGGAATAGTATTACCATATTTGGGACCATAGATTCCAAAACTATAGTTTCCAGCTGTAGAAACAATCTCAAGAACTGAAATAGAAACTACCGGTGTCCAACGTATCAGCATCGGATCTCCTGCCACCATGTTCTCACCACCTTTTGGATATGTAACGGAAAGTTCCGTGGTGTTACCAACCTGCACCGAAATGGATGACTCTGCCTTAAGGCCATTGTTGTCCGTTACGGTGAACACGACTTTGTAGGTGCCGGCGGTGGAATAGCTGTGAGTGAAGGTGGTGGTTTGCGATGCCGATATGGACAAGGGGGCTGTTCCAACTGTGCCTCCGCTACCAGAACTAACACTGTCGCCCCAATTGACGATGTAAGAGAGTAGGCCGCTTTCGGGGTCATGCGCTTTAACGCTCCAGGTGCCGGTTTCTCCAACATTGAGTGTGGTTGGCCCCGACACGCCGTCAATTACCGGCGGGAGATTATTGGCGGGCGGAATCGGAACAGGAAATGGTTTCGGAGTGGGCAGAGGATAAATATCGCCGCAAGAAATTTCGGCGATTTTCGCCCGGGTGGAGGGGCCGACAATGCCGTAGCCGGTGGTTTCGGCATTGCCGCCAGAAACGATACCGGAACGGGATTGAAATCTTCGCACCGCTTCTTCCGTCGCCGGGCCGTAGAAACCGGTAATTTCAGAATAGGTAAAATCGCCTTGGGCGCGAAGGAATTTTTGGAGCCGCGACACTTCATTACCGGTTTCTCGGTCGGAAAGGCCAACCCACATCCCGCTGGCAAGCCGGCGGCATTCGGCAACCGGTGAAGCCGGCGTCGTTGAGGTGTCCGAAACATTCGGCGTCCCGCCGCTTAATGAAATCTGAACATTATTAATAACCGACTGATTGGCGCCGAAAGATTGAAGCAAACCGACGATGGCGTTGATTTGCGCTTGAGTCAGAGCGGCGGCGGTATAACTTTACACCCTTTTGCCCCCCCAGCAAATTTACTTATCCACCCCTTTTCGGTTAAGGGACTCTGATGGACTTCAAGTGGATTTTAAGTTTAACTTAAAATTGAATTCACACCTCTAACAGAGCAAAGCTAATTTTTACGGCTTTCTCTACTTTGTTTATTGTATCGCTTTATCCTACTCCATAATGAGATTCTGTATTCCCGCGCTTCTTACTTCTTCGCCTCAATAATTCCCTGCGCGACATTGGGCGGCATCACTTCATAGTGGTCAAATTCCATAGTGAAACTGGCGCGGCCTTCGGTCATGGAACGGAGCGCGGTGATGTAGCCGAACATTTCGGCTAGAGGCACCTTGGCCTTGATGGCCTTATTCATCCCCCGCTCTTCCATGCCTTCAATTTCGGCGCGTTTGGAGCCAAGGTTTCCCGTCACATCGCCCATAAATTTCTCCGGCGTTACCACTTCCACCTTCATAATGGGTTCAAGTAGAACCGGCCTAGCGCGCTTGGCGGCGTCTTGAAACGCCTGCGAAGCGGCGATTTTGTAAGCGATTTCGGAAGAGTCCACATCGTGATACGAACCGTAAAGCAGTTCGGCGGAAATATCAACGACTTTATAACCCGCCTGAATGCCCCGCTCCAGCGCTTCCTTGATGCCTTTTTCCACGGCCGGAATGAATTCCTGAGGAATTACCCCGCCCTTGATGGAATTGATAAATTCAAAACTGCCGTCTCGCGAAGTATTTTTCGGCAAATCCTCCGGGTCAATCGTTTTGTCCAGCGGCTTGATTTTTATTTTTACATGGCCGTATTGGCCGCGGCCGCCGGTCTGTTTGATATATTTATGCTCGGCTTCGGCCTCGCCTAAAATCGTTTCTTTGTAGGCCACCTGCGGTTTGCCGACAAGCGCCACCACGCTAAATTCACGCTTCATTCTATCCACCATAATTTCCAGTTGTAATTCTCCCATACCCATAATGACGGTTTCGCCGGTCTCTTGGTCGGATTTCACTTTGAAAGTCGGGTCCTCGTCGGAAAGACGCTTAAGGGCATAGCCCATTTTTTCCTGGTCGGCTTTGGTCTTCGGTTCAATGCGTAGGGAAATAACCGGGTCGGCAAATTTAATCGGCTCCAGAATAATCGGTCTGTTTTCATCGCAGAGAGTGTGGGAGGTCTTGGTGTCTTTAAGACCTACCGCCGCGGCAATTTCGCCGGCAAAAACTTTCTTGACCTCTTCTCTTTTGTCTGCTTGAAGCCGAACAATTCGGCCCAACCGTTCTTTTGAACCGGTAGAGGCGTTGTAAATGTAAGAACCGGCTTCAATTGTTCCCGAATAAACCCGAAAGAATGTCAGCTGGCCGACAAATGGGTCGCTTTGAAGTTTGAAAGCCAAAGCGGCAAACGGTTCTTCGTCGGAGGCCTTTCGTTCTTCGGCGGCGCCGGTTTTCGGATTGAGACCGGTAACCGGAGGCATGTCCAGGGGCGAAGGCAAGTAATCCACGACGGCGTCCAAAACCAGCTGGACACCTTTGTTTTTGAGAGCCGAACCGGTGAAAACGGGAAAAAGTTTGTTGGCAATCACGGCCTTTCGGGCGGTCTTTTTCAAATCCTCAATGGAAATTTCTTTGCCTTCAAGGTAGGCACTCATTAAAGCATCATCATGTTCCACCACTTTTTCAACCAATTCAGCGCGATGTTTTTTTGCCTCTGCTAAAAATTCAGCCGGAAGAGCCGCTTCCTTCACCTCCATACCCATCTCGCCCTCAAAGTAGTAGGCCTTCATTTTGAGTAAATCAATCACGCCGTTATGGTTTTCCTCAAGACCCAGGGGAATCTGAAATCTAACCGCGTTTTTGTTAAGTCGGTCCAAGATGGATTTGAACGAGTTTTCAAACGACGCGCCCATCCTGTCCATTTTGTTTATGAAACACAGGCGAGGCACTTTGCCTTCATCGCCCGGGAGTGTCAATGATGTTGAAGCGATGCTTTTTAGAAACATCAGTCTTTGGCATGTATGTTGGATTCCAAAAACAGGTGATAGCGGCGGCGGTAATCGTGATGCCGCGCTCGCGTTCCTGTTCCATCCAATCGGTAACGGTGTCGCCCTCGTGCACTTCGCCGATTTTGTGGGTCATGCCCGTGTAGAACAAAATCCGCTCGCTGGTCGTGGTTTTACCAGCGTCAATATGGGCGATAATTCCGAAATTGCGCACTCGCTCCAATGGATAGTCACGATTCATAAAAATACCAATATACTAATGATGCCAATCTGCGAATAGCTACGAATAAAAAAGGCGCCGAAGCGTACTTGTAGAATAGCAAAACTACTAAAAATAGCAAAAAATTTACTTTGGGTGCGTGAAGCGAAGGATATCGCAGGTTTTACTCCAGAAATTGCGCCTGCTTGTAAAACGCCTTCTGCACATTCAAAGGAGTATCAGCAAGCATTTCAAATGCAAAAACAAAAATCTCAAGGACGGTCCTCGGTATTTTTAATTACCTCTTTCTCGTAACCACACGGTAGATAACAACGATAAGACCAACAAGTATAAGTGGATATCCGATAAATAGCGTAAGAATACCGCCACTCATTCCATCTAGATCGCCGTACCACCCTATAACTGATACGATAATACCCAACGCACCAATAGTAATGCCTATTTTCATATAAAAAAATTGGTAGTTATTGAAGTATACTATAACTCTAAAGTAGAAGTAGCGCCGTCTCCCGCTTCTTTTTCCTTACTCTTTCCTAACAGCTGGGCTGTGTTTACCACGCAAAATGGGCAAACGCCCTGTTGGCCTCGGCCATCTTGTGCACGTTTTCGCGTTTTTTCACCGCGTCGCCTTCATTTTTTGACGCGGCGAAGATTTCTTCGGCAAGTTTGATGTGCATCGGCTTGCCTTTTTTGTTTTTAGCAGCGTCAATAATCCACTTCATAGAAAGCGCTTGGCGCCGTTCCGGCCTAACCTCAACCGGCACCTGGTAGTTGGCCCCGCCGACTCGCCTAGAACGCACCTCCATCTGGGGCGCGGTATTGTGAAGCGCCATTTCAAAGACCTCAACCGGATTTTCCACTTTTGCTTTTTCTTTAAGCGCATTCAAAGCGCCGTAAACAACCTTACGGGCGGTCTCTTTCTTGCCCTTTTTCATCACATAGTTAATAAGCTTGCCGACTTTCACGGATTTGTAGACCGCCTCCGGTCCGACTATATTTCTGTTTTTAGCTTTCCTTCGCATTGAAATAAATATACTAATCAACGAATGATGCCAATCTACCAATAGCTACGAATTTTGTATTTTCCTATTAGCAGTTATTCGCATTTATTAGGATTATTTGTAGATTGGTATGTTTATTTTGGTCGCTTCGCGCCGTACTGGCTCCTCCCCTTCTTCCGGTTCTCCACTCCGCCAGCATCCAAAACGCCGCGGACAATCTGATAACGAAGACCGACATCTTTTACTCTGCCGCCACGCACCATAACCACCGAGTGCTCTTGGAGATTGTGGCCGATGCCAGGCACATAAGCGGTAATTTCCATACCGTTGGTGAGCCGAACCCTCGCAATCTTTCTGATGGCCGAGTTCGGTTTCTTCGGCGTTTTGGTGGTTACTTTGATGCAAACCCCCCTCTTAAAAGGCGAGGGGGAAAAGTTTGGCCGATTTTGAAGCGTATTGAAAGTCCGCCTAAGCGCCACTGATTTGGGTTTCCTGGCGAGTTTCATTCGCCCCATTCTGACTAATTGATTGATAGTTGACATTGTTTAAAAAATGCTCGTTCCAGAGCATAGACAATTTACTATAGTTCCAAAGAAGATGCAATGCGACGGGTAAATTTAAAATGTGAAGCGAAAAATTAAAGGGCAATTCCAGTAATTAATGAAAACAAAAAGTAAACTAGAGGTGATACGACTTGCCAAAAGAAAAACACAAAAATTAAAACGCCGATGAGGCCGTATGATTCAAGGACGACCCTTAGTTTTTCCGAAAGGTGAAAAGGCAAAACGGAAAGCAGAATCTTAAACCCATCAAGGGGTGGTATCGGCACCAGATTGAAAATCGCCAGTACTAAATTAATGAGAGTAACGCTAAAAGCGATGGCAATACCCGCTTCGCCGAAAATCGCCGGCACAATCTCAAAACGAAGCCCCAGACCAAAAACAAGAGCGAGCCCCACATTCGCGGCCGGTCCGGCCACTGCCACCAACGCCTCGCTCCATCGGCCGGGCTTTAAATTGTAGGGATTGTAGGGCACCGGTTTCGCCCAGCCGAAAGTAAAACCGGCAAACGAGGTGACAAGCGGCACTAGAAAAGAGCCGAGTGGGTCAAGATGTTTAATGGGGTTTAAGGTTAGTCGGCCGGCCAGTTCGGCTGTCGGGTCGCCCAGCGCGCGAGCGGCAAAACCGTGCGACACTTCGTGCACCACCACGGACATAACAAGAATCGCGATTTGAAAAACGGTCTCCATGAATTTGGCAAAAACGTTTAGCTATGATAGCATTATCACGCTAAAAATTGAAAGCGTGAAGCGCAAAACAAAAATATTTTGAATTTTTAATTGTGGTTTTTAATTTTTCGTTTTACATTTGACACTTATGAAAACTTGTCCGGTAACAAAAAGGGGTTCAATTATGGGCGGCGGTTATTCAAACCGCACTCGCGCCACCCAATTCAACCCGACCGGCCGCGTTCGGAAGCAACTTAACTTGCAGAGGAAAAAAATTTACATTCCGGAACTGAAAAAATCAATCACACTGACGCTGTCCACTCGCGCCATAAAAACCTTAAGCAAGAGAGGCGCCTACGCCACTCTCAAAAAAGCCGGCTTGATTTAACGCAAAAAAAGCGGCAAATCATCGCCGCTCGCGCTCCTTTGCCATCCTCTCAGCGTAATTGGACTTGCAAACAAGTAACGGATTCTTCGTCCTTGATAAAAGGATGGGTCTCCAGAAGCCGCTTTCGGGTTTCAATCCGCCTTCGGATTAACTCTTGCGCTTCCTTGCCGTTCCAGTCAGCCAGCCAGTGATTCAGGCGCCACCTATCAAGGGCGTCATC
>LCOC01000014.1 GCA_001000545.1 Parcubacteria group bacterium GW2011_GWA2_47_21
GGATGTGTATGCCAATGGGTTTACATGTTCTGGGTATGCCACGCTCGATTTTTGTCACGGAATGTATATCTCTGCAAACAACAATATTATTGAATACAGTAAGATTCACGGTAATGCCGGCTGGGGCGTGCAGGTCTATGACGGTGCAGGGACGATTTCCAACAACATCGTCCGGTACAACCTAGTTTACGACAATGCGACTGCAGGTCTTAGGGGAGTTGGAATAGGGCTGTATTCAGGTCCGGGACATGAAGCGTATGGCAATATCGTATGGGGTAACAACTATGGAATTACTATGAATTACGGGGCGACTGAAGCGCAGGTTCACGACAATACAATTTACAGAAATGGCGGAACTTACATCCTTGATGTAAATGGTTTAAATTCAGCGGGGATTTATAATAACACCCTCATTAACCAAGATGTCCCGAGCCCCATACCGCCTATTCCTGGTGGAGGCGCCACTACGCCAATTAATGGCCAATGCGGAACAACACAGAACACCTGTACTGCCGGCGCGTTAAGCGATACGGCAGATTCCGCGACTCAATACCTCTGGCAATGTATCGGTTCATCAAACGGCGGTGGAACGGCGTCGTGCAGTCTTCCCAGATCTGACACTCCCCCCAATCAATCGCCCATACCTCTGGCAATGTATCGGTTCATCAAACGGCGGTGGAACGGCGTCGTGCAGTCTTCCCAGATCTGACACTCCCCCCAATCAATCGCCCTCGGTTTCCATTTCTTCGCCCACCAACGGGCAACCTTACGCGACCGCGCCGGTTTCCATAACTATTCAAGTTAACGCCTCCGATTCTGATGGCTCAATAGCGAAAGTTGAGTTTTTTGATAGTGGATTGCGACTCGGCGAAGATGTCAATTCGGCCGGAGGATGGAGTTGGACAGTTGGTGCGGCCACTGCCGGTTCTCATACTTACCGAGCTATCGCTTATGATGATAAAGGAGTGGCTTCGTCTCCCGCATCGGTTACGATTACGGTCGGAAGCGTATCTCCGCCGCCCACCACCATTCCTTGCACCAATCCGACCATCAATAGCAATTTTACCGCTCCGTGTCCTTATTTTTCCACACAAAGCGCCGCCAGTCCGGTTATCTTCTTTCAGCCGAGCGCCTCGCCTCGTATGTATATCTTCAATAAACTTTACATATATAAAGACGGCGGTTGGCAGCCGTTTACCATCGGCGCCTCCAAATGGCTCACATCTGCCAATGCCAGTGCGAGCGGTTATACAATACCGGCCACAATTACCCTGACGCCCGGCCAGAGCTATTACATCGCCTCTTGGGACTGGCGTTGGAACGGTTCGTGCTGGTTAGGTCCCGATTCAACCGCTTGCGGTCAAGGCAAGTGGCGGTTGCAGAATTTTAAGGCGGAGTAGAAGTGAAATTATAAGTTGAGTTATAAAATTATTTATCGGATATGCCGCGGGGATGTTGAAGCTGACCTTAAGCATGACTGCATATAGAGGCAGGACCTCGAAGTTTTTAGTTTATGTTAAAATGCTTTCATGAAATCATTACGCGAGTGTATTGAGAAAGCGCGCGCAGACCGTACTGCCATCGGGCACTTCAACGCTTCAAATATTGAAACAATTTCCGCAATTTTTCGGGCGGCTAAAAAACAAAATACGCCGGTTATTATCGGTTTCTCCGAAGGGGAGCGGGATTTTTTTGGCGTTAGGCAGGCCGTAGCGGTCGTCAAGAGCATCCGCGATGAATTTGATTTTCCGATTTTCTCCAACGCCGACCACACTTATTCTTTTGAGCGCGTGAAGGAGGCGATTGACGCTGGATTTGATGCGGTAATTTTTGACGGCACCGAATTGCTTTTTGAGGAAAACATCAGAGTTGCGAGGAAGTGCGTAAGATACGCAAGAGCAAGTAGCCGGGATGTTTTAGTTGAGGGCGAGCTCGGATTCATCGGTAAGTCCTCAAAAGTTTTGGACAGTTTGCCGGTCGGGGTCAAGATTGGCGAAGAATTTTTGACTAAGCCGGAAGAAGCAGAGCGCTTCGTGAAAGAGACGGGCGTGGATTTGCTCGCGCCCGCCGTGGGGAATATCCACGGTATGCTTGCTTCCGGGCTAGAGCCGGCTTTAAATATTGAACGGGTGAAAGCGGTTCGCGCGGCGGCGGGCGCCTCCCTAGTGCTTCACGGCGCTTCCGGCAATACGGCTTCAGACATACAGGGGGCAATAAAAGCCGGCGCGGCCATTGTTCATATTAATACCGAACTGCGCGTCGCTTACCGCAAGGCCTTGATGCTTTCGCTTCAAGAAAACCCAGATGAAGTCGCGCCGTATAAATATCTGAAGCCCGCGATGCAGGCGGTAGAAAGAACGGTGGAGGCGAAATTGAAGATTATTAGTTAAACGTAAAACTTAAAGCGAAAAATTCAAAACTAAAATTCAAAGTAGAAGACATCAAGGTCAATCTTTTATGTTTTAAATTTTAGTTTTACGCTTTTCGTTTTTAATTTTATGGTTAGAGTATTTGTCACCCGCAAGATTCCCGACAACGGTATTGAGATGCTCAAACGAGCCGGTTTTGAGGTTGATGTCAGTCCGAAAAATCGGCCGCTTTCAAAACAGGAACTCGTGCGGGCGCTTCGGCGCAAACCATACGACGCCGTTCTTTCGCTTTTGACCGACCAGATTGACGCGGTAGTGTTTGATGCCGCGCCGCGCGCTAAAATTTTCGCCAACTACGCCATCGGTTTTAATAACATTGATATTACCGAGGCGAAGAAACGGGGGATTTTTATAACCAACACGCCGGGCGGGGGAGCCGATAGGGTGGCCGAACACACTTGGGGCCTTATCCTCGCGCTCACCTGCAAGATTGCGGAGAGCGACCAGTTTATGAGAAAAGGAAAATATAAAGGTTGGGACCCGATGATTTTTCACGGCACGAAATTGTCCGGCAAAACCTTGGGCATAATCGGCACGGGGCGGATTGGCGCCGATGTTGCCAGGCGCGCGCTCCACGGCTTTGAGATGAAAGTGATTTATTACGATATTATTCGGAATGAAAAATTAGAGCAAGAATTCGGCGCGGCTTTCAAGCCGACGGTGGAAGAAGTGCTCCGCGAGGCCGATATCGTTTCCATTCACGTGCCTCTCACAAAAGAGACAACGCACCTAATAAATAGCGAGCGCCTCGCCTTGATGAAACCGACCGCCTTCCTCATTAACACCGCGCGGGGGCCCGTGATTGACGAAGCGGCGCTGGTTTTCGCGCTTCAAAGCGGGGAAATTGCCGGCGCGGGGTTGGACGTGTTTGAGAATGAACCGAAAATTGCCAAAGGACTTGTTAAAATTACCAACGTCGTTTTAACTCCGCACATCGCTTCCGCCACCAAAGAAGCCCGTCTTGATATGGCGCGAATGGCGGCGGAGAATATCATTGTGGCATTAGAAGGCAAGACACCACCGAATAAAATATAGGTCCCCGCGGCAGACCTGCCTGCCGGCAGGCAGGTCTGCCGGTGTCTGATGGAACACCTGGATTAGTTCGGACGGCTTTAGGGAAATTTCAAGGCAGAAAATATTTTCCGCTTTAAGTTTTCGTTTTGCGCTTTTAGTTTTACACTTTTAATTTTTCTGCTATACTGCCACCATGCTGACTTTAGAAGCTAAAAAGAGGGGAGTGGCTCCAAAACCTCATATTTTAAGAAAACAAGGCCAAATTCCGGCTGTTTTTTACGGCCGTAAAGAGAAACCGACGCCTATTACGATTTCCTACAAGGATTTTGAAAAGGTCTGGCGGGCAGCCGGCGAAAGTTCGGTGGTGGAAATTAGAGGCGACTTTGGCGAAGTGGAGGCCTTGATTCACGATGTGGATTTTGACCCGGTTACCGATTTGCCCCGCCACGTTGATTTTTACGCGTTTGAAAAAGGTCAGAAAGTTAAGGTGAAGATTCCTCTGGAGTTTGACGGCGTCGCGCCGGCCATTAAAGAGTTGGGCGGGACCTTGGTTAAGGTGATACGCGATATTGAGGTGGAAGCGGAGCCCAAGCATTTGCCTCACAAAATTACCGTTGATATTTCCAAACTAGTTGATTTTAATTCGCAAATTCTGGCCAAAGATGCCGCTTTGCCCTCTGGCGTCGGTTTGGCAGGTGGCGCGGAGGAAGTTTTAGCTTTGGTCTTGCCGCCCAAGGCGGAAGAGGAGGAAGAAAAATCGGCCGAGTCCGTTGACCTCGGAGCGATTGAAATTTCCGAGAAGCGCGGCAAAGAAGCGCCGGCCGAGGGCGAAGCGGCGCCCGCCGAAGCAACGAAACCGAAAGAAGTGGAAAAGAAAGCGGCTAAACCATAAATTTCAGACACTTTTAGTTTTAAGCCAAACGGCTCTTTTAGGCGCCTCTTTCAATGAGGCCCTTTTTTGAGTTAGAATGATGTCTATGAAGATTTACGCGGCCAATTGGAGCATAGCGCTTTTTTTTGTTTTCGTTTCTTTGGCGGCAACGCCGCCGGTTTTATTCGCGCAGACGGATGAGAATGGCGTGTCCAATCGGCGGGCGGCGCTTGAGAGGGAATTGGCGGAACTGGAAAGAGAAATTGAGACCCAGCGCGCCATTTTGGAGGATAAGCAGAGGGAACGGGTTTCGCTTGAGCGGGATGTGGCGATTCTTGACGCCAAGATTGAAAAAGCCAAACTTTCCATCCGCGCCAGAAACATTGAAATAGAACGGCTGGGCTCTGAAATTCGCGGGAAAGAAAGCGCGATTAATTCGCTGAATAATAAGATTCTGCGCGAGAAGGAATCCCTGGCTCAACTTATCAGAAAAACCAATGAAATCGATTCTTATTCTTTGCCGGAACTTATCTTTGCCAACCGAAGCATTTCCGATTTTTTCGCGGACTTGGATTATTTTGATTCCATTAAGGCGGAGATGTACCGCTCTTTCAGGGAGCTTGAAGGTGCGAAGCAGGAGAATCAGGAAGCCAAAGGTTTGTTGGAGAGCAAAGTAAGCGAAGAGATGGCGCTTCGGCGGATTCAGGAACTTGAAAAAAAACGAATTGAAGAACAAGAGTCCGAGAAAAAAAATATTTTAAAGATTACCAAAGGAGTTGAGGCGAACTATCAAAAAGTAATAAGCGAAAAACAGAAGGGGGCGGCGGAAATTCGCGCCGAACTTTTTACGCTCCGGGGCTCGGCGGCCATTCCTTTTGAAAGGGCTTATCAATATGCCCTTCGGGTTTTTGCGAAAACGGGCGTCCGGCCGGCGTTTATTTTAGGAATTATCGCCGAGGAATCAAATCTCGGCGAAAATGTCGGCACGGGGAATTGGCGCGTGGATATGAAAGCGCCGCGCGACACGGTGCCGTTTTTGGACATTACCCGCCGCTTGGGGCTTAATCCCGACTTGATGCCGGTTTCTAAAAAGCCGTGGTACGGTTACGGCGGCGCGATGGGGCCGGCGCAATTTATTCCATCTACTTGGATTTTGTATGAAGAGCGAATTGCCGCGGCGGCTGGCCACAATCCGCCTAACCCGTGGGACCCGGAGGACGCTTTTATGGCGGCCGGACTTCTGCTTGATGATAACGGCGCCGGCAAGGGCGGATACGCGGCCGAGCGTCTCGCGGCGCTCCGCTATCTCGCCGGCTGGGCGAACGCCGGCAAAAAAGCGTATGCGTTTTACGGCGATGATGTGATGGAACTGGCGGAAAAATACCAACAACAAATCAATATACTGAACAACCTGTAACTGGATGACGACGGAAAAAATATTGAATACCGAATTTCGAATTTCGAATCTCGAAAAATATCGAAGTAAGGAATGAGAAAAGAAAAAAGCGAGACACACGATTGGTATCTCGCTTCGAAACTTTTCGCTAAGGGAGGTTAAAGTCCTACTCTCTTTCGAGGTTGGCCCTTTTCCAGAATTCTCCCAGCCTACTTTTGAGCGCCTCCCGCCTCTCGAGGAAAGACATGACTTGTTCCAAGACGCCATCGGGTACATCAATGTCAGAAATCACCCTAGGCCTTTTATTCTTCTTCCAGCCGCCTGCGAACTCTTGGAGCTTGCCCCTCCATATGCGTACATGGTCGTTTGGCGCCCATTGGACCATAATCTTTTCCTTGGGAAAGAATATGGCGTTTCGGTAAGCGCCTCCCCCATGCATCAAATCCATCACTCCCTTGGAAAGAAAGAACTGCACCTGTTTAGCTTTCATAGTATGCTTTCTGGTGGGCAAATTAAAAACTAAATCCGAACCCTCATATACTTGAGGGCATGAAAAAAGCAAAAAAGATAACCGAAGAAGAGCGCGGGTACATCGCATACCTGCGGAACGAGGAACAGCGAAACATAGGCAAAATTGCCCGCATCATGAAGCGAGCGAAAAGCAGTATCAGCGAGGAACTGAGGAGGGTCGGAGGAATGTATGACTCGGAGAAAGCGGAACGGCACCGGTATCGTCAGCAGTACCACAAGACGTATGAATGGCTGAGGGTCGCCGCTCTTCCCGAACTGCGAGCGTATGTTGAGGAGAAAATGAAAGAAGATTGGTCGCCCGAAGAGATAGCGGGGAGAATCAAGCATGTTGAAACGCATATCTCGTCCGCGACGACACCGAGCATTTACAAATACATCTACTCAATCTATGGAAGAAAGCTGGAGCAGTACCTGCGCTACGGCAAGCAAACGAAACAAGACGAGGCACATGCTTCTTATGATTCATGAAAAAACCAGCGCGGTGGCGCTGGCTTGGGTGGTGTCGGTCTCACATAGATATAATTATTAACCACCCCATGATTTTGAAGATGAAAGGAGAGAAGATGCTTGCAATCACCAAAATAGCGCTTGCAAAACAAAGCCATACGGCGTGCTTACCGAAGTCGTTTAGGATTCCGGAGCGGTTTCTGTAGTTCGTGTGTCTGACGACAAAGTCATAGTAGCGCGTCAATCTTTCAATCGCCGCTTGTCGTCTCTCTAACTGCCTTTCATCTACGATTGCAAGATTGATCTTGCGGTTAACAATCCACGTGTCATACACGCATGGTAGCAGAACCGCAAACCAGCCCGATGTTATGATGAACAAAACCCATCCAAAAATAGTACTTATCGGATGGCCGCTTTCAAAAATATGCTCCATTTTCATTTCAGTTTCATTTCAAGTTTTCTGATTTTCCGATAGGAATGATATATATGAATCATATGAAAAGTCAAGAATTAAATAAGTTCAAATTACCGGACACGCCCGGGGTGTATTTGTTCAAAAAAAGCGGCAAGGTCTTATATGTCGGGAAGGCAGGATCGCTTCGCGACAGGGTCAGGAGCTATTTTTCAGCCGACTTGATTGAGACACGAGGGCCTCGGATTGTTGATATGGTTACAAAGGCGAATGGAGTGAGTTTCCGGCAAACCGATTCGGTGCTTGAGGCCTTACTCCTTGAAGCCGAGCTAATAAAAAAATTGAAGCCGTTTTACAACACCGAAGGCAAAGACGATAAAAGTTTCAACTGCGTCGCCATTACCGACGAGGACTTTCCCCGCGTTATCATCATTCGCCAAAAAGATATTGATTTTTCTAAACTTACAACTTCTAACTTACAACTTAAGACTATCTACGGCCCTTTTCCCCACGGCGCGGAGCTTCGCGAAGCCCTTAAAATTATTCGCAGGATTTTCCCATACAGGGATACTTGCAGCCCTCCCAATATCCGGCTTAATGATTCTCTTTATGCTGATGTTCTTGAGAACATCAGAATAGGTAAGCCGTGTTTTAATAGGCAAATTGGGCTGTGTCCCGGGGTCTGCACGGGCGAGCTCTCAAAAAAGGAGTATGCCAGAACAATCAAATGGCTCACTATGTTTTTTGAGGGTAAAAAACCGGGACTCATCAAGACCTTAGACCAAGAAATGAAGCGGTTTGCGAAGACGGAAGCGTTTGAGCAAGCGGGAGAAATCAAGCGCCGGATTTTCGCTCTTAAGCATATTAAAGATGTTTCTTTACTCAAAGAGCGCACATTTGAAAAGACGAAGCCCGCCTTTTTTAGAATGGAGGCCTTTGATATTTCCCACACCGCCGGCAGGGAAACGGTTGGAGTAATGGCGGTTATTGAAAACGGCGCGCCGAACAAAAACGACTATAGGCTTTTTAACATCAAAACTGCCTCTTCGGGAAGCGATACAGGCGCCCTTAAAGAAATTTTAGAACGACGGCTTCGCCATGAAGAGTGGCGATTGCCAAATTTAATTGTCGTGGACGGCGGCAAACAGCAGTTAAGTGTCGCTCGGGCATTGATTAAGAAGACGCTCACGCTGTCGGATGATATCCCCGTAGTGTCGGTCTTAAAAAATAAATACCACAAACCGAAAGAAATTCTCGGTAACCGCGATTTCATTAAGGGCAAGGAGAAAGAAATTCTTTTGGCTAACGCCATGGCCCACCGGTTCGCGATTTCCTTTCACCGATTCAAGAGACAAAAGAATTTCCAAACTCCCCCGCATCTTAATAGTTAATACTTTGAATTACAAAACGCGAAATTTTAGGTTCTCGGGTCGCAAAATCCCCAAGTTTTTAAAGGAGATTTTGCGGAACCAACCATAAAATTTCGCGTTTCGTAATTCACGACCTAATACATAATACGTTATACTATTCTTATGCCATCCTCATCCGGGAAAATTATTGTTAGCGTCCTTCGCGGTGGGCCGTCATCCGAATACGATGTATCGCTTCAGACCGGCCAGACGGTTTTGAATTCGCTTCCCCGAGACAAATACGAACCGATTGACGTCTTTATTTCTAAAAAAGGCGAATGGCATGTTGGCGGTTTAGCCAAGCATCCGGGAAAAATCATTGAATCGTCCGATGTCATTTTCAACGCACTCCACGGGGAGTTTGGCGAAGATGGGGGTGTTCAAGATATCTTAGACCCTTATCAAGTTCCTTATACCGGTTCAGGCAAAGTGGCATCGGCTTTAGCGATGAATAAAGCTCTCACTAAAAATTATTTGGCGAGAGCCGGTGTCAAAATGCCCGCCCACTTGATTTTTAAAAAAGCGGAAACCGTTCCGTTGAAAGCCGGCAGAGCCGTCTTTCAATCGTTCGCGCCGCCTTATGTAGTCAAACCGGTCAATTTAGGTTCTTCCGTCGGAGTTTATATGGTGAAAACCGTCGGCGATTTACCGGAGGTTTTAGAGAATTCGTTTAAAACCTCGCCGGAGGTTTTGGTGGAAGAATTTATAATGGGCAAGGAAGCGACTTGCGGTGTGATTGACGATTTTCGGGGGGAAAAAATTTATCCGCTTTTGCCGATTGAAATTGTGCCGCCCAAAACCAACCGCTTTTACGATTACAACGCCAAGTACTTAAGCAACGATACGGAATATCGTTTGCCGGGAAATTGGGGCAGGAAAGAGAGTGAAAAAATTCAGGAAGTCGCCAAACTTGCGCACGACCTTTTAGGCCTACGCCACTATTCGCGCTCGGATTTTATTGTCTCCCGCCACGGCGTTTATTTTTTGGAAGTCAACACCTTACCGGGATTGACCTCTCACTCGCTTGTGCCGAAGTCCCTTGAAGCAATTGGCTGTCCTCTGCCGGTTTTTCTTGACCACCTGTTGACTTTAGCGCTGTCTAGGCGCTCCCATTAACCGGCGACTTTATCTCGACGCGCGCCAGTGTTTCTTGTCTTTTCAAGTTGTCGGTTGTAAGTTATTAGTCGTTGGTGAATGTCGGGCCGTTAGCCCCTCACCCAGAAAACCTTTATTATGTTTTATGTTTACGTCTTAAAAAGTGGGAAAGATGGCAGTTTGTATATAGGGTATAGTGATGACCTCAAGCGTCGATTGGCGGAACACAATGAAGGTAGAAGTAAATCAACGAAATACAAAATACCGTTTGAACTGGTGTATTACGAAGCGTATAGGTCAAAGAGTGACGCGAGATATCGTGAGAGCAATCTAAAGGATTTTGCCCAAGCCTATATAGCATTGCGAAAGAGAATAAAGAACAGCTTGAAGTAAAGATTTTCTGGGTGAGGGGCCGTTAGCTCAATTGGTAGAGCACCACATTTGCAATGTGGGGGTAGCGAGTTCGAATCTCGCACGGTCCAAAAATTTCAGAGAGTAATATAATCAGGACTGATTCGTCTTATTAAGTAGAGTCCAATGACCGATGAGCAATTTATCAAGTTTTATGATGATTATGCCGACGCCATTTTTCGGCATTGTTTTTACCGCATTCGGGATAGGGAATTAGCCAAAGACCTTTCGCAGGAAATTTTTATGCGGGTTTGGGAATATCTCGCTCGCGGCAAGGAGGTTTTGAATCTTAAGGCCTTTGTCTACAAAGTGGCCAATAACCGGATTATTGATGAAGTCAGAAAACGGAAAGAAATTTATTCGTTGGATACTCTCGCTGAAGCAGGGTTTGACGTTAACGACGGCGAGCAAGAAGCGATGCTTACGGCAGCCGATGCCAAAATAGCGCTCTCAAAATTATCCGAATTGCCAGAGGACTACCGGCAAGTTTTTGTCCTCCGCCATATTGACGGCCTGCCTATCAAAGAAATCGCCGAAATTTTGGGCGAAACGGAAAATAATGTTTCCGTTCGGATTCATCGGGCGCTTAAAAAACTTCAATTTTTAATAATGGGGAAAAGCAATGAGTAATTTTAATGAACAAATCAAGAAAGAAGCCGGTCTGGTATTTCTGACGGCAAAAGAAAAAGAAGCCGGCCGAAATACCATCCGCCGATTTATGAGGACTCGGCCGATTGGCGCAGACGCCGTTTCCAACGGGGTTTACGGCAAGCGCGCCTTTTCTTGGTATTTTGTAAACACCCTTTCCATCTCTTGGCTTCGGCCGACTTTTGCCGCGCTTCTTATTATCTTGCTTGTCGGCGCTGGCACGGCTTTTGCTTCCGAGGGGGCGGCCCCGGGCGATATTTTATATCCGATTAAAGTCAGCGTAATTGAACCGCTTTGGGTTGCCTCGGCGGTTTCTGCGGAAAGCAAAGCGCGTATTGAGACCAGAATAGTGGAGAGGCGTTTGGAAGAAGTCGTGAGTTTGACCATCACTTCTCCCACTCTGGAAACCGCCGTAGAATTTGAAAAGAAACTTGAAAGAGATATTGAGAAAGTCAAAGCGCGGATAGAAAAACTGTCGGAGGACGACAAAAATGAAGAGGCCTTTGAAATAGCCAGTCGTTTTGAGGCCGTTTTGTCGCACCATAATGATTCGCTTAGCCGATTGGCGGATGAACTTGAGGAGGAATTTGGAGACGGACACTCTAACCTTCGGTTAGTGACCGAAAAATTACGGTCTGAGGCCGAAGTCGCCAACAAAACTAGAGCGGAGACCAAGAATATTATTGCCAGCTCCACGGCAGGCAAGCGTTTCGTCAAGCGAGCGGAGGAAGAATTCAAAGAGGCGAGTTCTTTGATTCGGGAAGTTGAAAAAGCTATTGCGGAGAGTGAACTGATAAAGGAAGACACGAACGAGAAATTTCTTGAGGACGCAAGAGCGAGAATTGGCGAAGCCAAGCGGGAACTTGAGAATTTTTCTTCATCCTCGGCGGAAGGGGAATTTGTCGGGGCTTTCAACGCCTCAATTCGCGCCAAATCGCTCGCCAAAGAGGCCAACCGTCTCAAAGAATTTTCCAGCCGCTTGAAGGCCGTTAAACATTCCCAATCAAATGATTTTTTTGATGAGGATGAATTGGAAACAGAAATTGAAATTGAGAATGAGACGGAGGATGATTTTGATGATTCAAATTTTAGCGGGGAAGATAAAGGTAAAAATGGGTCAAATTCTCATAATAAAGAACGGGAAAACGAAAAAGGCGGCCGCAAGGACAGCCCAGACAAGCAAGACAGACAATAATTAAAAGTTGGTTTGGACCTAAGGGGAATCGGACCCCTACCTCGCCCATGCCATGGGCGCGTAATGCCATTTTACTATAGGCCCATCTACACATAAACGATATCTTTCAAGATGAAGGACTGCAATTTCTTCTGCGGATTGAGTATAGCAGAAAAGTTTTTTTTGTGTAATATTTAAGTGGCCTATTGCGCCCTTAGCTCAGTGGCAGAGCGCCCCCTTCACACGGGGGAGGCCGTAAGTTCAATCCTTACAGGGCGCATCGCGACCTGAAGAAAGCGAATTTATTCTCTTTCTGTTGAGGATTGAAGGCCGGAGCGATGTGCGAGTTTTCACTCGTAAGCGAAAGGCGAGCACCGCGAGGCGGGTTGAGGTGCTAATACATGTAGCACCAAAAGACCTTTTTAGATAATTTTGAATGTGGTGATAAAATTATCAAAAAGGTATACTGACCCTGTAAGGGTCGCGAGAAATTTCCGTCAGGAAATTTACTCGTGACCAATCCTTACAGGGCGCATCCGCTTTAAAAGCGGTAGTATTTCGGGATGTAGTATAGTGGTAGTATACACCCCTCGGGCGGGTGAGGTCCGAGTTCGATTCTCGGCATCCCGAACTGGCCTATGGTCTAGTGGTAGAACGCGGCACACGCCCCGTTAAATAGATACGGGCCGTTAGTTCAGTTAGCAGAACACTCGATTCGCATTCGAGAGGTCGCCGGTGCAATTCCGGCACGGTCCACAAAGTTATTTAACGGGGTGAACATTGCCGAGACGGCGGTTCGATTCCGCCTAGGTCCAAAACTAGTTTTGGTGTTTGTTTGAAAAAGTTAGAACCCATTTCGAGCAGAACCCTGACTGACTTCGCACGCGCGGAGCGCGTGGTGGCTTGAAACTGCATTGTACGCTCCGATTGCGTGGTGATGCGAACCAATGCGCCTCGACCGCACTCGCGGACTCGTGCGGGCAAAACCCAAAAATTTTCCTTACCTTTCTTATTTTCCTCGGCGGGGGGTGTGGGGGGAGCCGACAAAAAATGGAAAGGAAATTTTTGGTTTTGTTTCGCCGCTAGCATATTGAAAATATCTAATATATTTGCTATCATACTATTGTCATCAAGTATAACACAAGTAATGATATCAAAGTATTGAAACTATGGCAACGATTGGCGAAAACATAAAAAGGGTACGCAATAAACTTGGCTTGACTCAGGATGATTTAGTGAGAAAGTCCGGCGTAAAGCATACTACCCTTACCAAAATTGAGAGTAATGTGGTTATCAAGCCAAGTGTGCAGACCGTCGCAAAAATCGCCAAAGCATTAGGCGTTCCGATGGAAGATTTGGTGAAATAAATTTATGGTTACAAAACAAGATATTATCAATGAAATTCAAAAAACTGCCAAACAAAATGGTGGTGTTCCTCTTGGCATTGATAGGTTTGCAAAAGAAACAGGGATTAGTACCTGGGAAATCGGTAAACATTGGGCGAGATTTGGCGATGCACAACAAGAAGCGGGTTTTAGTCCAAACCAAAAAAAGATTGCCCACGACGAGGAGCTTCTTTTAAGTTCCTTTGTCGATCTCATCCGTGAATTAGGTCAATTCCCCACAAGAGGAGAGATGAGATTAAAAAGATCCAAACAACCAGATTTTATTTCCGACTCGGTTTACTATCGGAGATTTGGCGGTAAAAAATCATTGGCGGTAAAAATCTCCGAGTATGCCAAGAAAAAAGGATATGACGATGTTGTAAATATTTGTCAGCCGATTATTGAAAGTCCCGAAGAAGAGCAAGAAGAGGACGAGAGTAGTGGTATGGCCGTCGGTGCGGTTTATCTTTTCAAGCATGGCAAATATTACAAGATTGGAAAAACTAACGATACCGTGCGTAGAGGAAATGAACTTAAAATTCAGTTGCCTGAAAATTTAAATTTAATCCACGAAATTAAAACCGATGACCCTAGCGGAATTGAGGCATATTGGCATAGACGATTTGAAGCAAAAAGAATGAATGGCGAATGGTTTGATTTGAACTCTAGCGATATAAAAGCATTTAAGCGTTGGAGAAAAATCGTCTAATAAATTTATGAACGAAATTATATGCCCACATTGTAAAAAAGCTTTCAAAGTCGACGAGGCGGGATTTGCCGATATCCTAAAACAAGTCCATGATCATGCGTTTGAAAAAGAACTGGATGAGCGTGTCGAGATGCTTGAAAAAGAAAAAGAAAATGCCGTCAAACTCGCCGAGGCAAATATTACAAACGCATCACAAAAAGACCTTGCAAAGAAGGATGCGGAACTAGCCGAAATAAAATCCAAAATAAATAATGTAGAACTTGAGAAAAAACTTGCTGTCACCGAAGCGGTCAATAAAATTGAGAAAGAGCGTGACGAACTGGCTGGCGAGCTGAAAAGTAAAGATGCCGAGAAACAACTGCTTGAGACGTCACTAAAAGAAAAATATGCCACTGAGCTCAAGACCAAGGACGATATCATCAAGATGAAAGATGAGGAAATTGCTCTTCGTAAAGATATGAAGATCAAGCTTTCAACAAAAATGGTAGGCGAAACACTCGAACAGCACTGCGAGACCGAGTTTAACAAACTTCGTGCAACTGGATTTCAAAATGCATATTTCGAAAAAGATAATGACGCAACAGCCGGTAGCAAGGGTGACTACATATACCGCGAAACTGATGAAGCCGGGAACGAAATCATATCGATCATGTTCGAAATGAAAAACGAAGGCGACGAAACCGCCACCAAGAAAAAGAATGAAGACTTTTTACGCGAGCTCGACAAAGATCGCACAGAGAAAAAGTGTGAGTACGCTGTCCTCGTTACGCTTCTGGAAGCCGAAAATGAATTATACAACGTTGGTATTGTTGATGTTTTTCATAAATATCCCAAAATGTATGTAGTTCGTCCACAATTTTTCATCCCTATGATAACGCTGCTACGCAACGCCGCTACGAACTCACTTAAATATAAAGCTGAGCTTGCTGTGGTAAGGAATCAAAATATCGACATCACCAACTTTGAGGAAAATATGAACAAGTTCAAAGAGGGTTTTGCTAAAAATTATCAGCTTGCTAGTCGTCAATTTGGAACAGCAATTGAAGAAATAGACAAAACTATAGATCATCTCCAAAAAACCAAAGATGCCCTCCTATCGTCTGAAAATAACCTTCGTCTCGCCAATAATAAAACAGAAGATCTGACAATCAAAAGATTGACGCGGGGAAATCCCACAATGAAAGCTAAGTTTGAAGAACTTTCCGACACAGATTAAGAAACAATCTAGGGAGTCCCGCCCGCGACTCCTCTCGTCCTTCGCGGGCGGGATGTGTGCGCACGGGAGGGAGGGGCAAACACATATAGATATTGCGCCTCGCCATTCCTTAAAGAATTTTGTATGGCGAGGCTCCACTTTGATGAGTTAACACTTTCGCTGTCGAAGGCACAGAGTTTAGAGTTACCACTAAACGCGAATACGAGAGCGCCTCGGTCGCCGTGAGGGTGGAGAAAAGAGCAAACAAAAATGTTAAACTAAGATTGCTCTTTTCGGAGACTGAAACGGCGAAACAAAACCAAAAATTTCCTTTCCATTTTTTGTCGGCTCCCCCCACACCCCCCGCCGAAGAAAAGAAGAAAGGTAAGGAAAATTTTTGGGTTTTGCACACG
>LCOC01000015.1:0-2170 GCA_001000545.1 Parcubacteria group bacterium GW2011_GWA2_47_21
GACATCAGCACTTGATCTTTGGATAGTAGGTATTTTCTTTCTCATAACTTTTGCTATTGGGATTTTTGAAAGAAAAAAACTCACAATTGAGGACTACTGGGTCAATAGCAGAAAGACGAATAAATTTGTCCTCATCGCCACAACTCTTTCCACTTTTATTGGGGCCGGTGCAATTTTAGGAAATGCAGGCATAGCTTTTTCAGGTGCAGGACTTGCAACTTTTGTAATTGCAGGTTCATATTTTTTATACTTTCTAGTTTTTGCGAAGTTTTTCGCTCCCAAAATTAAAGAGTTTGGCGATGCAAATAAGGCGTACACTCTGCCCGATTTTTTTGAGGCAAGATATTCAAACAAAGTTCGGCTTGCTGGTGCGATAACCAATCTTGTCAGTTGGTCTTTATATCTTGCTCTCCAAATGTTGGCGATCGGGGTTTTTGTCGGCGCGCTTACGGGATTTGACCCAACACTCGCAACAATCATCGGCGGTGCAATTGTAATTTTGTATACAGCTATCGGCGGCTTGCGCGCCGATATTCGTACCGATGTTTTCCAATTTTTTGTCATGTTATTTTTGTTAGTTATCTTCTTGCCGTTAGTAATAATGAAGGGCGGCGGCTTCGGCGCGATTGCCTTCCTACCGCAGTCGTTTCTTATTGGTACAGAATTTGCGCCTCTCTATGTGATGATTTTGGCTTTCTTCTTTCTTGGTGCTGGTGCTCTTACAAGTGCTGATATGTGGCAACGCGCCTACGCCGCCGATACAACAAAGAATGTTCGGTGGGCAATGAAAATATCCAGCGTCTTGGTTCTCTTGTTTCTCACTATGGCGACACTTTTCGGAATTTTCGGTAAAATTCTTCTGCCAGACGCTCATTCCAATCTCATTGTTGCCGACCTTATTACAACACTTTTGCCCACCGGACTGCTTGGAATTGTGCTTGCGGGATTCTTTGCGGCAATCATGTCGTCCGCTGATACGGTATTGCTCGTTACGAGCATGACAGTCGTGCATGACATTTACCAAAAAACTTTCCACAAAGAACTCCCGCCAGAAAAGGTGCTCCAAATGAGCCGCTGGGTTACTTTGGTACTTGGTGTTGTAGGACTTTCTGTCGCTCTTATTGTTTTCAATATTGTTCATTTGTCTATTGAGGCAGTTAGTTTTTATGTCGCACTTCTTCCTGCTATTGTGTTTGGCTTTTACTGGAAGAAGGCGACAAGTACAGCGGCTCTTTGGAGCATCATTTTAGGATTTATTACCATTGTTGCGTTTTTGTTCATTGAGCCCGTTCAAGCGTTTATTCCTGGTCTAATTGTGAGCTTCATCACATTTTTCGTCGTCAACTTTTTCGCTTCGCGAAAATTGCCAACAATCCCTCAATCGTTATAGTTTTAAAGAACTTTCGGCGAAGAAATTTTTGCGCGAATTTTGCCGAAGCGAGGGCGCGGCGGAAGGGGGGTTCAAGGGGGGAATTCCGCTGCGCCCGAGCGTTCCGCCGGAGCGAAGCGTGCTGGTAGAACTTATTATTACCAATGTCGGTCTCATTGTTTCAATTGCCTCCATCCTTTCTTTGGGAGCGCTGGTCTTAAAAAAGGGCGACGACAAAACGACCCGCTTCGCCTTTTTGGGCGTAACGCTCTCCGTTGCCATTTTTCAAGCGGCGCATCTTTTGGGCATAAATGAAATTGAACCGGAGCAGTCACGGGCGTATCTTATGGGGACGACGGCAACGCTTATGCTTGTCGCGTTTACAACTCATGTGGTTTACCTGATGCTCGGAGAAGCGGTTAAACGCAGGTTCCTAATATACTCTATTTACGGTGTCGCTTTTGGTCTGCTGATTTATTTTAATTTATTCCCCGCCCATTTTCTGCGGACCTCCGAACCGAAACTTTACTTGCCGAACTATTACGCGCCGGGGCCGTTTTACTGGCTTCTCATCGCGTTTCTTACCGTCGTAGTCGCCACATTTCTTTTCCACCTCATTTCGGCATATACAAAAAGCGACGACCCTCTTTTCAAAAACCGTTTGAAATATTTTATCTCCGGCACCGCAGCCAGCTATTTTTTCGGCAGCTTGGCGTTTTTTTTGGTTTACGACATTAAAGTTGACCCGATTTTTATGGTCTTTGCCGGCATTTACACCGCGCCTTTCGCTTACGGCATTAT
>LCOC01000015.1:2237-9012 GCA_001000545.1 Parcubacteria group bacterium GW2011_GWA2_47_21
TTCATTTGGAGAAAAATCCGCGAAGCCGACGCTTTGAAATATGAGTTTATCACCGTGGTAACTCATAAATTCAGAACGCCTTTGACCTATATCAAGTGGTCGGCAGAAGCCCTTCGCGCCACCTCCGACGAGGAGAGGCGAAAGGAATCCTTATCACGAATCAATCAGGCCACGGAGAAAATGGTTGACCTGACGGAGACCCTTATCGGCCTTACCGATTATGATTCTAGCGCCCATCTTTACAAAATTGAGCCGGTAGATTTGGAAGTTCTCGCGGCGGAAGCGACAATGGGTTTGTCTAACCAGCTTAAGGATAAAAATATCGCTTTGTCGGCAGAGATTTCAAAAGATTTGGCGGCGCGGGCCGATTACCGGCGGCTTCAGTCCGTGATTCACACTTTGGTTGAAAATGCCATTACTTACACGCCGGCGAACGGCAAAATTGAAATCTTAGGAAACGAGGAAAACGGCAAAGTGGCCCTTTCCATCAAAGACAGCGGCATAGGGCTTTCCCGCGAAGAAATCCACCACATTTTTGATAAATTTTTCCGAGGCAAGAGAGCGAGGGCGACGGATACCGAAGGCCTTGGCGTTGGCCTCTATGTGGCGCGGAATATTATGGACCGGCTCGGCGGGGAGATAACGGCGGAATCGGCTGGAGAAAATAAAGGAGCCACTTTCACTTTGCGCCTGCCGATGGCGAAAGTTACCAAAGAAAAGATGAACAAATGAACCGCTCGGCGGGCAGTCAGACCGCAAAAAGAGCGTTGTAATCTTTGGCGCGACCGGCGATTTGGCGAGAAGCAAACTTTTCAAGGCCTTAGCCGCTTTATCCTCTAAGGGTTGGTTGGCGAATTTTAGAGTGGTCGCCTTTGGCCGCCGCGATTTTGACGATATGTCTTATCGGCAATTTGTTTTCCGCGAGGCGCTTCAAGGCGACAGCCAAAGCGCGGTCATTTTAGAAAAAATTTCCTATGTAAAGGGGGAGTTTAAAGACGCCTCATCTTATCGCCGTCTTGGCGATAAACTGTCTTCCGTAGACGCCAAGGAATTTAAAAAGTGTTCCAACAAACTTTTTTATCTGGCCGTGCCGCCGGTGCATTATGAGGTCATAATAAGCGAACTTTCGCTTTCCGGCCTGACGATTCCCTGCGGGGGGGACTTGGGCTGGACAAGGGTTTTGCTTGAAAAGCCGTTCGGCAGTGACTTGGAGACCGCCAAGCGCTTGGATTTGCTTCTGGCAAAACACTTCAAAGAAGAGCAGATTTTTCGGATTGACCATTATTTGGCGAAAGAATCTCTGCAGAATATTTTAGCTTTCCGTTTCTCCAATTCCATTTTTGAGCCGCTTTGGTCTAGAAAATTCGTTGAGCGGGTGGAAATCAATTTTTTTGAGGAAAGAACCGTCGCGGGACGGGGCTTATTTTACGATGGACTCGGCGCGCTTTTGGATGTCGGCCAAAATCATCTCTTGGCCATGCTTTCTTTGATTGCCATGAAAAAACCGAAAGATTTATCCGCCGGAGCGCTTCACAAAGAAAGAGCGAAAGTCCTTGGCCGTCTTAAAATCTTCTGCGGGCAAGAGGGAGTATTTCGCCGCGCCCAATACGAAGGGTATAGGAGTGAAAGCGGAGTGGCGCCTGATTCGGAAGCCGAGACATTTTTTACGGTCGCCGCCGCTGTTTTGAATCTGCGTTGGCGCAATGTGCCTTTCTTGCTTTCCGCCGGCAAGGCCTTAAATGAATCCAAGGTGGAGATTAGAATAATCTTTAGAAAGGACGACGGGAGGTTAAACCAAAATGAACTCATTTTTAAGATTCGTCCGAGCGAGGGCATTGCCATTAAATTTTTCGCGAAAAAACCGGGCCTCGGAAGCGAAGAGATTGAAGAAAAAATTCTTTCCTTCAATTATGACGATGATGCTGGTAAAAATAAAGCGTCTGACGCTTATGAGAAGGTCTTGTATGACGCGGTGTTGGGCGACCAGACGCTTTTTGCTTCCACCGCCGAGGTTTCGGCCGCTTGGAAATTCATCGCTAAAGTCAGGGGACATTGGAAACAAGCGCCGCTTAAGACCTACAAGAAAGGCAGTCGCGTGGAAGAGATTTAAAAAATGTAAAACTAAAAGTGAAAAATTAAAAACTAAAACGCAAAACAAAAAACGATTAAGGCGCTATTTTACGCTTTTCGCTTTTAATTTTTAATTTTATTTATGCGTCTAGGATATATCGGCCTCGGGAAAATGGGAATCAATATGTGCCTGCTTTTGAGGGAGCATGGGCATGAGGTGGCAGCTTGGAACAGGAGCAAGGAAGGGAAGCAGCGAGGACGGGAAGCCGGTCTTCGGGTGGCTGATTCTTTAGAAGAGCTTGCTCTAAATTTGCCAGAAAGAAAAATTATTTGGCTTATGGTGAGCCATGGGGCGGTGGGCAAAATTTTGAAAAGTATTTTGCCGATGCTTAATCGCGGAGATATTTTGGTTGACGGCGGAAACTGTTTTTACAAAGACACGATAAGGCGGGCGAAAATTCTTAAAAAACGGGGGATTAAGTTTCTGGATGCCGGCGTATCGGGAGGGCCTTCTGGCGCCCGCCGCGGGGCGGCAATTATGGTCGGCGGCGACAAGAGGGCCTATGAAAAAATTTTGCCGATAATCAAGGCCGCTTCGGCGGCGGGCGCTTATCAGTATTTCGGCTCCCACGGGGCGGGACATTTTGTCAAAATGGTTCACAACGGCATTGAGTACGGCATGATGCAGGCCATTGCCGAAGGATTTTCGGTTCTTAAAAAATCCCCATTTAAGTTGAAATTAAAACAAGTGGCGGGACTCTACAATAATCGAAGTGTCATTGAATCTCGACTGGTCGGTTGGCTGATTTCAGGATTTGAGCGGTTTGGCGAAGACCTGAAAAATGTTTCCGGTTCTGTCGCTCATACCGGCGAAGGCGAGTGGGCAATCAAAACCGCCAAGAGATTTGGTCTGCCGGCAAAGGTGATTGAAGACGCTTTTAAATTCCGCGTCGCCTCAGCCAAAAATCCGAATTATGCCGGCAAGATTTTGTCGGCTCTGCGCAATCAGTTTGGGGGACACAGCGTTAAAAATTCCTAATTCCTGAATCCTAAAACAAATTCCACATTTTAAACTCTAAAGAAAGGAAAACATAAGGATTGTGTGAAGGGCGCTGCCGCCAAGGACAAAAACATGAAAAATTTCATGCATCCAGAAAAATTTTTTATGCGGCAGAATTCGGTCAAGAGCGAAAAACGCCGCGCCGATTGTGTATGAGAAGCCGCCGGCGACCAAAAGCCATAATGCGCCCAAGGTCATGCTTTCAATAAGAGGAGCAAAAGCAATGGCAATAAGCCAGCCCATCAAGATATACAAAATGCCGGAGAGCCACGGGCAAAGCGCAATCCCCAAGAGTTTTATAGTCGCGCCGAGCAGCGCCAATCCCCAAATTACGCCAAACATAGACCAGCGCCAGCCGCCGGACAATGCTATGAAAGTTATTGGGGTGTAGGTGGCGGCAATCAGGATATAGATGGCGGCGTGGTCTAGTTTCTGTAAAAAGAGCTTGGCTTCGGTAAATTTATGCGGGACAAGATGATAAGAGGCGCTGGCAGCGTATAAAATTATCAAACCTGAACCGTATAATGAATAGGAAACGGTGTGCCACACTCCACCGCTTTTAGCGCCAATGACGACTAGCATCACTAATACTCCGACGGCTAAAAAAACGCCGAGTAAATGTAGAATGCCGCTTGTGATATCGTTGGTTCGGTGATGGAGAATCATTCCTTATAATGTATCAAACTCGACGGTATTTGTTTAATAGCGGGTTTGTAGACATCCGATGTTTATAAAGCACGATAATTATCAAACCATTGAAATTCCGTGGAAGTAAAAATTTTTAAACCCGAACGGCTGGCAGAAAGTGCGGGAGAGAAACTGACCGAGTTATTTCAAAAGAACCGCGGGCGTGAAATTCTCCTGCTTCTTGCCGGCGGGTCGGCGATGGAGACGCTTCAATACATAAAACCGGAAGCTCTGGGAACGCATATTACGATAGTTATGCTTGACGAAAGATGGAGCGCCGACCCGAAGGTCTGTAATTTTCTCCAACTCAAAGCACTGCCGTTTTATGAGTTAGCGGTTGAGGCAGGCGTTAATATTTTTGACACTTCGCCGGAAGACAGGCCTCGCGATTCGCTTGGAAGCCGGACTCCCAAGACGGAAACGCGGAAAGAATTGGCGGCGAGGTGGGAAGAATTTCTACGAGAGTGGGTTGCGGAAAATCCAAAGGGTAAAGTGATTGCAACTTTCGGCATCGGCGAGGACGGGCACATTTGCGGGGTTATGCCCTTCCCGGAAGACCCGCAAAAATTTTCCGGATTTTTTGAAAATGACAGACGATTTGTTGCGGGTTACGACGCCGGCGCCAAAACAAAATTTCCGCTTCGCATTACCGCTACTTTTTCGTTTCTCCGTAAATATCTGACTGAGGGAGTGGTGTTTGTTTCTGGAGAAAAAAAGCGAACGGCTCTCGCTCACGTTCTAGGTTCGCGCGGTACTCTCCCAGAAACCCCCGCACGGATTCTTCGTGAACTGACAAGCGTTACAATCTTCACTGATTTGCGTTAATCTCCTCGGCTCGCTTTTTAGCCACCTGTGAAAATCTAGTCGTAATTTAAAGTGAGAATTGTCTTTTTCAAAACATTTCGGAGTCGCGCCGGCACGGTTCCGCCGCAAGCGGACGGCGCGACTCCGAAATGTTTTGAAAAAGACAATCCGAGCGACCAGTTATCCACACCCCCCTCTTTTTTATTTTTTGCGCTGGCTTATGATTATGTCGGTGCTCGTTCTTATTTCTCTTGAGCAATCTTGGGAAGTTAGGCGAGTACCATGGAAGATGTCACCCTTACCGGTGGCATTTTCCATTTACACCCCCTTGTTTCTGGCACACTTCTCCGTTGATTCGTTGCGACGCTCGTTCGCTGTATTACAAAATACAACTCACTCGCTTCTCGCTTTCGCCTTGAATCGCATCCAGAAGCAATGGGTGTAATGTTTGGATATAGAGATTTTTTTGCTAAAATAATCCTGATAATATATCAAATATGTTCCGGCGTAAGAAAATTTTTATTTTACTTGGACATCCCGACGGCGAATCGCGAGGCGCCGGTCTGCTTGACGCTTATGAAAACGCGGCGCGGAAAGCGGGACACGAAGTCAGGCGCGCCAACTTGGGTGATTTGAAATTTGACCCGATTCTCCACAAGGGCTACAAAGTCATACAAGAACTTGAACCGGCTCTTTTAAAACTGCAAGAGAATATCAAATGGTCGGAGCATTTCGTGATTCTTTATCCGAATTGGTGGATTACCATGCCGGCTCTCCTTAAAGGAATGTTTGATAGGATGTGGCTTCCGGGCTTTGCTTACCATTTTCATCACAACGGATTTGGTTGGGACAAACTCCTCAAAGGCAGAACGGCGCGGGTGATTGTTACGATGGATGCCGTGCCTTGGATTGAGCGGCTCTTGGTCGGCGATTTCACAAATGAGATAAAGCGGGGCATCTTGGGCTTTGCGGGTTTTAAGGTCAAGCTTACAAAAATCGGGCCGATGAAGAACGCTTCGGAAAATAAACTTAAATTATTTGGAAAGACACTTGCAAAGCTCGGTGGAAAAGGTATTTGAGTGACGGATTTGGGAAGTGAAGCAATGAAAAAGGCGAGCGAGTGTAACGGACTCGTTCGCCAATGCTGTCTTGGGGCAGAGCCAGACCCCTGGCCCGGGAATTCGGTCTTACCGCCTCTCGTCCACCGCTTCGGGCGGCGGAGTTCTATCCGACGGTAATTCGGGACTCGATTGCCGCGCCAACCGAGGAAACGCCCTAGTCCATTCGACGACCACGGCTTGCGCCGCCTTTGCTCTGGGAGAAAAATCGGAGTTTATCACTCCGGCCAGTATTCCCAACTTCACTTGTTAAAGCGAAGCTCCGTAGGAAGTTAGGCGCTTCCCAGGACTTCACCAAGAACAGCACGATGCTACATTAAATCCATGGAAGTTATCTGTCAAATTGAATTTTCCTGCTATTCCACTACACTTCTCTTCATATGAAGCTATCCATTGGTATCGTCGGGTTACCGAATGTGGGCAAGTCCACGCTTTTCAACGCGCTCACGAAAAAAGGCGTGCCGGCGGAAAATTATCCGTTCTGCACCATTGACCCGTCGGTGGGGATTGTGCCGGTGCCGGACGAGCGGCTCCAAAAACTTTCGGAATTCAGCAAGTCGGCCAAAACCATTCCGGCTATCGTTGAGTTCGTGGACATCGCCGGACTGGTAAAGGGTGCCTCCGAAGGAGAGGGACTTGGCAATCAATTCCTTTCTCATATCCGCGAAACAGATGCCATTGCCGAAGTGGTGCGGATTTTTGAAGATGACGACATTATCCATGTAGACGGCAAAGTGGAACCGCTCCGCGATATTGATGTCATTAACCTTGAGCTAGTGCTAGCCGACCTCCAAACCGTTGCCAAGCGGCTCGCAAGCGTTGACAAAGATATCAAAGGCCATAAGAAGGAAGCGCTCATTGAGCAGGGCTTACTTAAAAAATTGGAAAAGGTCTTGGAGGCAGGGCAGTTGGCGTCAACGATTGCGCCCAACGAAATTGAACAACTTTTTTTCCACCAACTTAATTTACTAACCGCCAAACCGATTTTGTATGTGCTCAATACATCAGAGGCGGCGAAAAATCTTGACGAGGTTGC
>LCOC01000016.1 GCA_001000545.1 Parcubacteria group bacterium GW2011_GWA2_47_21
TCTGGTGCGTGGATAAATTTTTTCATGATTCTCTTAATTATATCTCTTAGTAAGAACTATTCCCACTGTTTAATATCTATACTCCACAACCGCTTCCGCCTTTTTGCTGATTTTGCTGCTGGGGCGCGGCATCAACCCCGCAACCAGATCCTTGGGGCTGTGCTTTTGCATCAACACTATCGAGAATGCGGCGGTATCCTGAAATGCTCGAAAATCCAACTCCCAAAATTTCTTTCGGGCTTGCCTCTTGCCAGTCAATGCCTTTTGCGTTCAGGTATTGGGCGATAGTGAGATAGGTATCGGGAAACCAGTATGCGTTCACTTGCAGAGCCGCACGGTACATTTCCTCTTCGGAAACGCCTTGGGACGCCATGAGCTCAAGAAATCCGAGCATTGCCATGCCGTGGTTACAATCGGGAAAATAGGTGGAATTATCACAGCACGGACGATAAATATTACGGCTCACTCGTTCTACCATCGCCTGCTGTTCGAGCGTAAGAGTTACGAAAGAATGTTTGCTGTAATGGTCCATTGCGCTCCCTTTTGCAAGGGTCCACCCCGCGGTCGAGGCAAAGTTGCCTGCGCCGCCGTAGCGCGCGTCAGCCATCGGTCCACTCTCAAGAATATCATTTTTTGTACCAAGCCCCAGCGCCCAAAAAAGATTAAGGATAAAACCGGAATTTTCTTTCGTGATTTTTATGTTTCCATTGTCCGCAAGATCGAGAAATTTTTTCTCGTCTTGACCCAAGCCGCCTCGATTTTCATACAATTTCTCGAACTTTTCCTTGTCAATGACGCCCGAGCGAACCATTTGTATTCCCAAGTCCCTCCATGCAACCGGAAGCACGACTCCCTCCGAAGGCAACACTACTTCTTCAAGCGCGCTTCCAAACACACGCTCCTCTGGCTTTGCCTGATTTTCGCGGTATCCAAGCCCACCCGTATAAATCCAGGCGCTCGAAATCATTGCCGCGGCAACAATGATGCTCGCGGGCAACAATTTGTCTTCCTTTATTTGTCGGAATGGTGACTTGTCCGGTTGTATTGGTGTAACATTATTTTCCATATGTTTTTTGTTTAACAACAATCTTTCATTTTCTTTTCGAGCTCATCTATGCGCACGCTTTTTTTCTCCGGCCCGACCAGGGGAGAGCCGCCGCCCGCGAGAAAAAAGATATACGCGAGCGCGCCGAGGATCATTGCTTCGGCCGCAAGCAATCCCGCGTTCGGCCGGGACGCGGCCCAGAAAGCAGCAGGCATCCCGGCGATTATGACGAGCGTCTTCCACAAAAGCGGATTTTCCCGCGCCCAGAGGAGCGCGCGCTCGCCTTGATAGCTAATGCCCACAACCGTTCCGCCCATAAGAAGAAGAACAAGCGGCATGAATGCTTCGCGCTCCAAAAACCCCGCGATCACAAACGCCGTGAGAAAAAGCCATGTCGCGCTCACTCCAGAACAAATAGGACAAAGCGGAAACGGCAAAAATCTGTTCAGTGCCGCAACAACTGCTGTGATGATAAGTATTGAGCTAACGGTGATGAGAACTGCCATACTAATTGGCTACAAGAGAAATATAATTATTCCAAGCGCGACCATTGCGCTTCCTCCCCAGAACCGCATACGCCGGGATTGTTCGCGCTTCCACGCCGCGACTTTATCCATTACCGCCGCATCGCTTGAGATCAGCAAAATGACAACAAGCGGCAGAACAAAAATCGCGTTATAGAGGAGGAGATATCCGATACCACGAAGGTACGTCGCCTGATCGTGGAGAAGCCCAAGCACCATGAGGTACGGCCCGCCGGTACAAGGAAATTCGCAGAGCCCCACGAGCGCGCCAAGGCCGAACGCAGTCGCGATTGACCCTTTTTCCATGAGTTCTGCCATTTTGCGATGAGCCAAATGCGGAATTCGCAGTTTAACCGGAAACGCAGGAAAAAACTCATTGATAACGTTTATAAGACCGAGAACAATAAGAAGTAAAGCGCCGACTTTTGCCATGAAGTGAGGCGTATTGAATATATGAAGCGTTTGAAGAATTCCAAGACCAATCATCATATATACAATAAAGATCCCGGCAATGTAGGAACTGCCGATTGCGAGAACGCTTCTCTGAATCTTCCCGATCGAGAAAAGAAACGCAATCGTAAGAAGAAGAATCGAAAACGCGCACGGGTTTATGCTGTCAATGAGCGCGGAGACCGCAACGAGCGGCAAGAGCCACGCCCCGCCTTGGGAAAAATCCCAAAGCGCGGCCGTTCCAGCGCCGCTCAGGCGAAAAAATAGAACCGCTCCCAATAGCAAGACGCCGACAAAAACCAGAACTGTGAGTTTATTTTTCATGCCTACGGGGTTACGGTCGCCGAAATTTTAAGCTCGAGCGGCTTTCCGGCGCTATTTTCAATAAACACCAATCGTTCGATCCTGCCGACTCCGGCAGGACCGTGCGCCGCAGGATCAAAGACGACCTCCACGCGAGCTTCTTCTTTTGGCTCGAGCGCCTCATCTATTCGCGGAACTAATCCATGCCCCGGCATGCCGAAGGGCCCAACTGTCCGTTCACCTATCTTGAGTGTTGCGGTCGTGCACATGCAGGAAGTATATACTTTTGTAATGGTAATCGGCGACTCGCCGGTGTTTTTTATTGTAAGCGTCCGCGCCACGTTGCCTCCCGCCATTGAAATCGCTCCGAAATCAAAACTCGATTCCTCGGCCGCGAGCGCGCCGGATAACACGGAGGGCGTGCCGGAATCGGTCGCGTCAGGAGAGTCCGGACGCGCAAACCATATGACGGCGCCGAGGACGATTATAGCTCCGATGGCTGTGATAGTTGTTTTATTCATGAATCAAAACGTGAAGTAAATAAAAAACCTCTTTATACAGAGGGTAAAAAGGCAGCGAGTATCGCTCGCAAGAAGGCGACTTCCGCTGCCCTAGCGCTTTGAAGGGCTGTTTGTGCGGCGCGCGAGCCATTGCCGGAGTTCTTGTTCCGACGGGATGGAAAATGGTATATGCGCTTGGCGAGAAAACGAAAAAGCAATTTTGCTTGCTAAAAAAATCCCTGCTCTGACAAAAATCCGAATTCCCGCAAGCGCGGCGAACATGGTGACAATGAAAAGCGCGGCTTGAGCGCCAAAAGAATCAAAAATTGCCGTAAGAACGCTCGTAAATGCCTCAACGTGCGAGCGCACAATCGCAAACGCGTTTTCTCCGCTGCATAACGCGCCTTGGGGATTTGCAATAACGCACCATCCGTTGCCATGCCCGGCGTCGTGGCCCATCGCGAACAAACCAAAACCCGCGAGCGCGAGAAAACTTACCATAACCAATGCTGAAACTGTTGATTTCATTGTATCTAGTATACTCCAAAGACCGGAAAAATGCAAAACACAGTATTCCGAGAATTAAGCGATTCGTTTATTCCCGCTGGAGACGAATAGACACGCGAATGAGGGACTAAAAAACTTATTCATAGTACATACTTAAAATACTGTGAATGCTCATTATCATAGATAGTAATAAAATCCCCGTTGACAGTTCCTGAAAAGAATGCGCCCGAGTCCTTGTCATGCCCTTTAAATGTATTTCCTTCGATGGTTAATTCTATCCAATTCGCGTTCCCGTCATGGTAAAGCGAGATCGATTTCTCGGAACTGTTTCCGCGAATAAAACAACTCTGCTCATAGTCATACACCGAAACGCCGTTTTCCACACTCGCCTCGCCTCCAAAACTAAAATGTTTTCCCTCTGAATCATCGCGCAGCGTAGTCGAATATTTCCCGCTTACCAGCCGCCCCGCAATATACGCTATTCCGCGCCGTGTATGTGCCTTCATCCCCGTTTATTTATATTGCTAATTGAAAATCGGCTACTTTCCCTAGCAAAAAACAAACAACACGATGCGTTGAGATTGGAACATGAAGAAATTAATAATTTACGAAACGCTGAATTTTGGCTTTCGACTTCAAGTTAGCTATCAAGGCCTGAACTTCGGTATTTAGTTTCTGATTTCTTATCTCGTTTTTTATTTGGTCAGCTATTGTTGCTTCCTGCCCTTGCGGAATTGGAATTTTATTATCTTCAATATATTGTCTAACTTCCTCATCGGTAACGTTTATTTTATCTGCAAGCAGCTTTTCTATCTCCTTTTGGAATATAATTTGCTTTTTTAAATCGTCCATGCTCATGCCCGCTTCGGCAAGCGCCGCATCAAGCGTATTGCCTTGCGTCGCGACTTGATTTTCAATCGCCTTTATTTGGTCATTGATTTCGTCATCGCCTACACGAATGTTTTTTGCGCGCGCCTCGTTTTGAATCAGCTTTTCATTGATAAGGGAGTCCAATAAGTTTTTGCCGGATGTCTTTTCCAGTTTTTGAATAACGGCGAGGCGCATTATGGGGCTCCCATCGACTGTCGCGGCGATAAAAATACCCTTATACACATATGCGAGCACTCCAATTATTATAATAATAGCGATACTAATGGCGGTTTTTCTGCTTATTTGTATCGTTTTTTTAGCGTATTTTTGTGAATACCCTTCTGTATATGACGATTCTTTTTGAATTGTATCGCTATCCATAAAAAAGAAATTAAAATTATTAAAACCGCTCTTTAACCAATTCACGATAGCATAAAGTCAGCGGCTCGTCTACTTATATCACAAGAACGCTCCTCAGACATTTAAAAAAACTAACCCGCATCAACCATTTTCTGTACCATGGGATGAAAATGCCCTTGATATCGCTCCTGTAAATCGAGGATTTTCCAATCGTTCTCCGTTAAAATATGTCGGCAACTGACTGTCCCGCAAGAACACGGCTCCTTATTGTCGGTATAGGCACTATCCTCAAAATTCCAGGTCCCCTGATCAAGTGTTATTTCTTCCTCCGGCTTAATTTCTCGCAGAGCAGTCAAAGTTACCTCGTCTTCAAGCCACGTATTCGCATCGCAGGAGTGGTTTAAATTCTCATCTAAACTAATGTGCGTATCGGTCTTTGGTAGAGCCAAGAAAAGATCTTTATTGATCATCCATACTGAACGGCTCCGATAGTTTCCGGAAAATGCTTGCTCACGCGAAATGCGTTCCCCGCCAAACTCCATCACTTTCTCCCCTTCGGCGATTTTTTGGTCGGCAAAAACGCCGTCGCCGTGAATAGCAGATTTTCCGGATTTGAGTTTTGGGGAAACCCATGTGTAGGGCAGGTATTGTCTTGGCATATGAATACTGGATTTATAGCTCTTCAAACTTCGAACAGTTCGATATTACTCACTGCGGGCCTATCTTAAACTATTGATTAAATTTAACTTTTTCTCTCTGGGCCAACCCTTGATTTCTGCTTCACGTTTTAGGGCGGCGCTTTTATCTTTATATTGTTCAGTATGAATTATCTCAATTACGCCAGTTGATTTTGTATAATGTCCGCCCTTTCCGTCACGATGCTCCTTAAATCTACGCTTCACAGCGGTTGTAATCCCTGTATAAATGCTGCCATTCTTACATTTTAATAAATACACAAAATACATAGATTTTTGTTCTTCGGCTTCGCTCGGTGCAAGTTAAAGGAGTATTCGGACT
>LCOC01000017.1 GCA_001000545.1 Parcubacteria group bacterium GW2011_GWA2_47_21
GGGTTCTCCGCAAAATGGGTTCTGACTTTTTCAAACAAACACCATCGGTAAAAACATTAGCGCCCGCAAGGGCGCTAATGTTTTTACCGATGGAGATGGAACAAAGCAACTGCTTGCCTTGCGTCGGGAATTGAACAGCGGAGTCATGTTTTTCCAGCAGGAAAAACTAACATACCGCTAGAGAATTACCGAAAAAGTCTGACAAACCACCCGAAGATACTGAATTTGCCTTCGTTTACTTTAATGAAATTCAACGCGTTTGCGTCTGTCTCTTCCAGAGCTTTGATTTGCGCATCCAAGTCGGCTTTCACCGCATCATCTGTCGCACGCCCTCTCGCTTTCGTCAGACGGTCAATGCTGTTTTGAGTAGTGACTACTTCGCTTCGGAGCGCACCGATATTTTTGTAATCGGTACCGATGAGAAAAGTTTTGAATCCGCCCCGTGCCTCAACTGCTTGTATAGCTTTGGTAGCACGCTCATTTGACGATTCTTGTTCTTCTGCGACAACACGAACCTCCTCACCAATGTTTTGGTCTTTGCCCGCAAGGTCAGTTAATGCTCGCACCGTCTCGGCAACCTTGCTCCTGTGTTGCTCGCTCATCTCTTTGCCTTTATCACTCTGCGCGAACGCAATTGAAGCAGACAAAGCAGTAAGTAGAAGCAATAAAGCGGTTGTTGATAAAATATTTTTGGTTCTCATCTATTTTTGACTACACTAATAATATCACTTGTTTCGACCGCGCCCGCCTCCAGTATTTGCCGAGAAATATGCTACCAGACCGTCATACATGGCTTGCGCTTCTTTTTGCACGCGAGTATTTGTCGCGCCGTTTTGATAGTTTAAGAAATCACATGCCGCATCCGTATTTGTGACAAAGTATGATTCTGTTAATACCCCGGGGAGAGAGCCGTATACCGTCATTCCATACCCGTCATTTTTAATTCCTTTGTCTGGAAGTTCGAGAGCGTTCACGATCTTGGGGTGGATGTATCCAGCAAAAATCTTATCATTCTTTTGAGTCACGAAACTTTGAGCATAATCCGCAGATGTGTTTGTTGAACCATTGTGGTGTATTGAAATAAGCACATCAGAACCAGCCGCTTCCGCATCAGCAACCCTGTCCTGTCTGGAAGAAAGTTGCGCTACTTCATGCGCCGTTCCTTCTCCAACTGCAATCAACACTTTCAATTCTTTTCGCACCGCCAAATTCACATCCGCCTCAATCACTTCCGCTCCATTGCAAACGCCAACCGCGCCGGTTTCTCCGCCCCCATGCCCGGCATCAAGAGCAATCACTTTCCCTGTAAGAGGAGTGCCCGCACTGACCGGAAACGCTACTATTAACGCTAATCCTAAAATCACTAAAGAGTTTTTCATATTATCTCCATAGTACCACACTTGTAATACTTTCAAGAGTTTAAAAAAATTAAAAAAAATCAAATACGGGATGACTGAAGTAGCCCATCAAATTCTTCGAGGTGCCCAACTAGGTTTTATAGATATCCCCGCCTTTACAGGCGGGGAGCTTCCGCTAAATTAGAAACTCAGTTAGGTGGATAATTAAAATTGACGGTAGGCAAAATAGGGCTAGAATATTAAAAGAAATCGTCCCTCTACTGTCTATGAACCAACGTCTCATGAGTGCTTCAGGCACTGGTTAAGACACGGTGGGCTTAAACGCTTCCGCCGCACTCACAAAGTTGCCGCCTAGCGGCAAAGGGCGGATTCGGAAGGAATCCGCCCTTTTTTGCGTGTGAAAATGCTTGTGCGCGGGAAACGCTTAGCTGAACCAGATTCTTCACTTGTCCGAGAAAACAGATTGTGATAGTTTTTATCGGGACCGCACATTCAGAATCAAACAAACAAAATCACAACGGAGGCAATATGCCAATTTTTATCGGTCAAGAGGAAACCAGAAAAATAAAGCGAACGCTTCTGCGTTTGTGGGAGACTTACTGCGTCATTCTTATTGCGCTAATCCTATCGGACGGAATCACCTTTCCCCGACTCGCCGGCATTTCTGCCGTTTCAGTGTGGGCGCTCCATCGTCTCTACAAACGCTACCGTAGGCGCTGTCCCGGATGTTTGGCTAATAAGAAAAGCCGGACGCCTCATTTTCTTCGGGGATGGCTCTTCAAAAAAAGCTATTACCGAATTGCGCCGATGAAACCGAACGACAACGCGTTTGAATGCCACTTTGAAAACATCTGCGTGGTATGCGACTGTCAATGGGAGATCAAACCGCCAATCAAAAAAGAGTTTGCGCACCGCCCGCTGGCACTCCGATATTGGTAAAATGCCCCGCCTAACACCCCGAAGGAAGCTTCGGGGCGTCTTTTAATTTAGAGAGAATTATCCTTTTTCAAGATATTACATACCTTAACTGTTAAGACCTTAAAGCGAGTGTATTCTTTCGGAGCGCCCCGCGAAGGTAATTGGAAATCAAGGAGCCAAGCAGGAAAATTCATCTGGCCTAAAGTTTTAACCTTCAAAGCGAAGCATCCTCTTTTTTGAACCTGCCCGCCTGCCCCGTCTGCGCGCAAACGCATAGACAGGCGGCAGACAGGTTGCGAGGGTGATTTGAAAATTAAAGAGGCGAACCGGAAAATTGAACGGTTTGAGCCCGTTTTCGAGCGAGTTTTGAATTTTCCGTCGTGAGCCGATTATAATTTTCAATCACCGAAACGCTCCGGCTTCAAAAAGGAGGGCACGAGCGGCATTTGCAGAAATCCTCAAGATATGATAAAAATATCAGCACCCGGCCCCCAAATAACAACCAAAACGGTGAAAAACGTTTACATTAAAGCCAATCAAAATATCAAAGCGACCGAACTTCGGGTAATCGGCGCCGACGGAGCCAATCTGGGGGTAATGAAGAAAGAGGAAGCGTTGGCCAAAGCGGCCGAAGCCGGCCTTGACCTCATTGAAATCTCGCCCAATGCCAGCCCGCCGGTTGCTAAAATCACCGAGTATGGTAAGTTTCTCTACGAAGAAGAGAAAAAACGAAAGCAAGCCAAGGCCAACACTCAAAGCGTGGAAATCAAAGCGGTGCAAATAACCATCGGCACCGGCGAGCACGATTTGGCGCTTAAAGCCAAGAGGGCCTCCGAGTGGCTTGCCGAGGGGCACCGAATTAGGGTGGACTTATTCCTTCGCGGCCGGGCCAAGTATATGGACCCGAAGTTCCTCCGAGAAAGGGTTGAGAGAATCCTCCGCCTTATCACCGTTGATTACAAAATCGCCGACTCCATAAAAAAGAGCCCTAAGGGAATGTCGGTTATGATAGAAAAAAGTTAAATACCAATCTGTGAATTGTCTTAACCATACTAAATCTACGAATGATACCAATCTGCGAATAAATACCAATAAGAAACTTCGCGTATTCGTAGCTATTTGTAGATTAGTATCATTCGTATATTGGTATACTTTTATGAAAACCAACAAATCATTCCAAAAACGCCTTAAAGTGACCAAGAACGGCAAAATAATCGGCCGAAGGCCCGGTCAAAACCACTTCAACGCCAAAGAGAGCGGTAGGAGCCAGATGGGTAAAAATCGGACGGTCAGTTTTAATTTTGACAATAAAACCCGCTCCCGCTTCCTCGCAAATTGAATCAGTGGTTACCTCGGCCGTATGGATTTACTTGGTGTTTGCAGTGATGTTCCGTAAATAGATTATCTTTTAAGTTATTAGCAGCCATTCGTATTATTAGTATCATTCGCATATTGGTATATTTACTTCTATGACCCGCGTTAAAAAAGGCGTCAACGCCTTAAAAACCAGAAGAAATATTCTACGCCAAGCCAAGGGCTACCGCTTTGGCCGCTCTAAAAAAGAGCGGCAGGCTTACGAAGCGCTCGCCCACGCCGGCGCCTACGCTTTTGCCCACCGCCGCGACAAGAAAAACGACTTCCGCCGGCTTTGGAATGTGAAAATCAACGCTTTCGTCAGAAGCCACCAGATCACTTACAGCAAATTCATCGGTTTGCTCAAGAAAAAAGGCATTGGGCTAGACCGAAAAATCCTTGCCGCGTTTGCGGAGAGCAAACCCGAAACCTTCGCCCGCCTTTTGACACACTTAACTTAAACTTAAGACATTGCACAAAATAACCCGCTAACAGCGTAATAGCGCCGGCAGACAAGCCACTGGCTGGATTCAAACTAACTGATAGGACTTGCCGCGCTCTGGGCAAATCGCATTGACTCCTAACTCGTCGCGGAGACGTTGGGCAAGAAAATTAGAGGCCTTGGGCTCCCCCATCGCCACAAAGACCTTTTTAAGCGTAGGCAAAGCCGCCTCAACAAATTTAACGAGATGGTCGGAGTCCTTATGCGAGGAATAGCCGGGAATCTTTTCAATATTAGCTTTCACTTTATATCGCTCGCCCTCAATTTTCACTTCTTTTAATCCATCGTAAAGCATCCGACCGAGCGTCCCCGGCGCTTGGAAACCGACCAAAAGTATCGTGGTGTTTCCATCGCTTAAATACTTTTTTTCGTGGCTGATAACCCGCCCGCCCTCGGACATGCCGCTGCCGGCGATGATAATTTTGGGCCGCGGCGTTTTTTGGATTTGAGCCGAGTCAAACGCTTTCAGAGTGAAATTAAGTTTCGGAAAATTCCAAATATCGTCCGTCTCAAGTTCTTTTCGTATTCTCTCGTTGAAGTTGGCGGTATTCTGTTTGTAGATTTCAGTCACTTTAATGGCTAGAGGCGAATCCAGAAACACCGGCACCGGCGGAATTCTCCCGCTTTCAACCATATTGTTCAAATCATGAAGAATGACTTGGGTTCTTTCCAGAGAAAAAGCCGGAATAATCAAAAGCCCCTTCTCTTTTATCACTCGGTTGACCATTTCAAAAAGCTTGTTCTTGGTCGCTTCTCGCGATTCGTGGTTTCTATCGCCGTAAACGCTCTCCATCACCATATATATCGTTCCGGCGGGCAATTCGGTATCCCGAAGCAGAGGTGAAGGCGAATTGCCCAAGTCCCCGGTAAATAAAATTCTTTCCCTCTCAATCGATATCTCATACATAGCCGAGCCCAAAATATGGCCGGCGTCTTTGGCGACAAAAGAAATGTCTTCTCCAAGCGATACCGCCTCATGATAAGGAATCTCCCGCCACAAGGAAAGCGCCTTATCAATATCCGCGCCTTCGTAAAGAACCGGCTGGCCGACGTTTCTTGATTCATTGGTCATAAGACGAAGAGCGTCGTCAAACATCACAGCGGAGATTTCTTTGGTCTCTTTTGTGGAATAAATGACGCCCCTGAAACCGTCCCGGACGAGTTTGGGAATCCTGCCGATGTGGTCGGCGTGGGCGTGCGTGACCAAAAGCCAATCTATTTGAGAGGGCTGATATGGAAACGGCTCCCAATTTTTTTTCTCGCTTTCCGGGTCGCCTTGGAAGAAACCGGAGTCAATCAAGATTTTTTTTCCGCGCGCTGCCAGCAGAAAATTGGCGCCGGTTACGCTGCCGGCGCCGCCGTAAGCGGTTAACAAAATCTGACCGTCATTTTTCCGCGCCCAAAACATTTGCCAAGATTGTATCCTTAAACCGAGAGAAAGCGAAATAATAAGCCGACAGAGCGCCGAGCAAATCCATCGCCAAATCAATGCTGGTGTCAAAAATATAATCGGTTTCGTTTACTACGCCCGCCAAATTTTCAAGCGCCTCCCACCCCGCCGAAATTAACATGGTCACACCGATGACTAAAAAGAAAAATCCGGAACCGCTCTGCTTGTTGGATAAAAACCGAGGAACATGCTTGATGCGCAAAAACCAAAAAACCAAAAGTGAAGTAAAAATCCCGCCTAAAAAATGAAACGGGATGTCAAGCCAAGGCATTGTCCAATACCAATAAAAAGCGCTGGCCGCAATGTGAAGCGATGCGACCAAGACGGCGATAAAAGCCGCGAAGACAAGTACGGGGTGGTCTCTTTTCATGGCTTTGTTTAAAACAAAAACCAAGGGTTTCTCTTTACCAAAACACCCTGCCCACGACAAAATGTGGACAGAGCTTTTTGGCGGGCCACTCGCGAGTATTTCCCTAAACTAATGTTTAGGTGGGTGGCCGCAGGCATAATTTTCAGAATCCGCCGAGGCGGGCTCATCTAATTTAACCGATTTAGGCCTCCCTTAAAAAAGGTTATAGAGTGATACTCCGAGTAACCCGAAGTTATTATACCAAATTAAAAACGCAAAGTGCAAAGCGGAAAATTAAAAATCAAAAGAAAGGGCGAGGTCTTTTCTGTTTTAAGCTGTGGTTTTGCGTTTTCCGCTTTTAGTTTTAAGCTTATTCCAAGATTCCATCCAAATTGACATCGTACAAAATTTTCTCTTGGATAAGCTGATACTGATGAACTTCTTGAGCGGCAAACCAATGATTAATTTCCACGACCGCTTCTTCGGGCGAACCGGAAGCGTGAATTAAATTTCTGACCGCCCGGCCGTCGGCGTCGGACATTTGGTAAGAATCTAAAACGAAGTCGCCGCGAATGGTGCCGACATCGGAAGTCAGG
>LCOC01000018.1 GCA_001000545.1 Parcubacteria group bacterium GW2011_GWA2_47_21
ATCGGCAAAAGCAAAAGCCAAAAAGTCCTGAAGGACGCTCTCAATGCGTGAAGTTAATCTTTCAAAGGACGCGGGAAAGTTTTTAAAGAAACTACCGCCCAAGCATCGGCGACAAATGGCGGAAAGAATTTTAGGACTTTCCGAAAACCCGCTCGCGCTGGATACTGGCAAACTTCGCGGATATGATGATTACCGTCGCGCCGATATTGGTGAATACCGGATTATATACCGTTTCTCGCAAGCCATGGTTTTCGTCACTCTCTTAGGGAAAAGAAAGGACGATGAGGTCTACAGAAAATTCAAGAGGTCGGGAAAGTAGTGGTTTATCGGAAATGGTATATGGACAAATTTGCGTTTTTTTGAGGGTTTTGGTAACCTATGGCAACCTACCGCTGGGGGTAGGAATAAGTAGTTGGCACTGTTGGAATCCGCCGCCGAGGCGGATACCCAACGAACCAATTACCTTTTCTTTTTCTCAAGAAAAATAAAAGGTAACTAACAACCAACAACGCGCAACAAACAACTGAAAGTCAAAACCTAAAACAAAACCGTCGTCAGTCGTCAGTCGTCAGTTGAGAATTATGGCCAAAACATCAGTAGTCGCTAGAGCAAAGAAAAAGCCGAAATTTTCCACGCGGATTGTCCGGCGCTGTTTTCGTTGCGGCCGCAAACAAGGATATATGAGGGATTTCGGGTTGTGCCGAATTTGTTTTCGGGAGTTTGCCAACGAAGGAATGATTCCCGGCATTAAAAAATCATCATGGTAAACGATTCAATCAGCGCTCTCATAACAGAGATTAAAAATTCCAACCGGGCCGGCAAGGAAGCGATTTTGTTTCCTTACTCAAAACTGAATCTCGCCGTAGCCGAATTACTTTTGAAAAAAGGTTTTCTCCGCTCTGTTTCCAAGCGGGGCAAGAAAACCGGTAAATTCATTGAGCTTGGGCTTGCGTATGAAGAAGGTCGGTCGAAGGTAAGCGATGTGAAAAGGATTTCCAAACTGTCTCGGAGAGTGTATTACGGGGTTTCTGATATTCGGCCGGTAATGAACGGCTTCGGCGTTTTGGCGATTTCCACCACCAAAGGCATTATGACAGGCGAAGAAGCCAAAAAGAATAGAGTCGGGGGAGAAGCGTTATTTGAGATATGGTAGTATGCGAATGGCGTGCTACGAATACGCACACACGAATGAGTCAATTATTTTTTACACGCCCCATTCCTAATTCGTGGTATTAGCATTGCGGTCATTCGTAGCATTAGTGTTATTTCTATGAGTCGTATAGGCAAAAAACCGGTAGCAATTCCCAAAGGCACGGAAGTGTCGGTTTCGGGCGGCCTTCTTAAGGTCAAAGGTCCGCTGGGAGAGCTTGTCCGGCCGATTCGGTCGGAGGTTTTGCTTTCAGTAGAAGGGGATAAAGCCAAATTATCCATTGCCAAAGAAAATATTTTAACCCGCGCGCTTTGGGGGACATTCGCTTCCCACCTTAAGAATATGATTTCCGGAGTGAATAAACTTTACGAAAAAAAGCTTATCGTGGAAGGCATCGGTTTTAAGGCGGAGGTCAAAGGCAGCGATTTAGTATTGAGTTTGGGTTTTTCTCATCCAGTTAAAGTTTCTCCGCCCAAAGACATCAAAGTTACATCAGAGAAAGGAGCGATTACAATTTCAGGCATTGACAAAGAAAAGGTCGGACAATGGGCGGCTTATATCAGAGGCCTCAAAAAGCCGGAGCCGTATAAAGGTAAAGGCATCCGATACGAAGGCGAAGTAATAAAGAGGAAGCAGGGGAAGAAGACGGCGTAATTAAACGCAAAACTGAAAACGAAAAATTAAAAACCAAAATTCAAAAGAGAAAACGACGATATTTATATTTTAAGTTTTGGTTTTACGCTTTTCGCTTTTAATTTGAAACATGAACAAATCCATCCAAAAACAAAATAATCGGATGCGGCGGCAGAAGCGGATTCGCGCCAAAATTTCCGGCACGGCAAATCGGCCGCGTCTTTCAGTTTTTCGCTCCAACCGCGGCCTTTACGCTCAAGTTATAGACGATAAGGCCGGCAAGACGATTGTTTCCGCCCATACCAAAGAAATAAAAAAGGGGACGCTTATGGACAAAGCCGCGGAGCTTGGTAAATTGATTGCCAAGAAGGCGAGCGAACAAAAGATTGCCAAGGTGGTTTTTGACCGAGCGGGCTTTATTTATACCGGCAAAATAAAAGCGGTTGCGGATGGCGCTAGGGCAGGAGGATTACATTTTTAAAATAAATTTATGGTTTCAAACGAACAAACAGCAGTAAATAAACCGGAGTCCGCCGTCTTACCGGCGCCACGCGGCTCTTTCGCGGGCGGCGACAGGCCGAAGAATCTCCGCCGCGGCGGCAGGCGAGGTAGTGCCGCGGGAAGCCGGCCGCGTTCCGAGTTTGACCAGCAGATTTTAAATATTCGGCGGGTGGCGAGAGTAACGAAAGGCGGCAAGCGCTTTAATTTCAGCGTTGCGATAGTTATCGGTAACAGAAAGGGCTCTGTGGGAATTGGCCTGGGCAAGGGCGCGGATACGGCTTTGGCCATAGACAAAGCCACTAGGCACGCCAAGAAACATATGATTGCGGTTAGGACGACTAAAGAAATGTCCATTCCCCACTTCGTGTCCGCCAAATACTCAAGCGCTCGGGTTTTCATTCAGCCCTCTCCGGGCCGGGGTATTGTCGCGGGAAGCGCGCTTAAGACCGTTATTGATTTGGCGGGGTTAAAAGACATCACGGCTAAAGTTTTGTCGCCGAGCAAAAACAAGTTGAATATGGCTCGGGCCGCCATCAAGGCCTTGGCAATACTAACCAACAGCCAACGACCGACAACCAACAACAATAAAGACCAGAAAATTTCCTCTGTTGTGGGTGGTTAGTCGTTGGTCGTAAGTCAATTCCATGCAAACCCATCAAGTAAAAAGGAATCACCCGAATAAATCATCTCGCCAAATCGGGCGCGGCGGCAAACGCGGCAAGACCAGCGGCCGGGGCGGTAAGGGGCAAACGGCGAGAGCGGGCGCCAAAGTTCGTCCGGAAATGCGCGATTTCATTAAGCGTTTGCCGAAGCTTCGCGGCCGGGGCAAGCACGGGCTCCGCTCAATTCAAACGAAGCCGGTTGTGGTTTCGTTAAAACAGCTTGAAAATAACTTTTCAAACGGCGATACGATTTCTCCGAAATCTTTAGCCGAAAAAAGAATCATCAAGCCCTTTTCCGGACGGTTACCGGCGGTAAAAATTTTATCAAACGGCGGCATAACCAAAGCCCTGATAATTTCCGGTTGTTTGGTGTCTGTCGGGGCGAAAGAAAAAATCATCAAAGCGGGCGGGGAAATTAATATACCAATATACCAATGATACCAATCTGCGAATAGCTACGAATGTCGCGTCTTCGCTCAATTCGCTAGCCCCATATCTCATTAGTATTTATTTGTAGATTAGTATAATTCGCATATTAGTATTTTTATGCAGTCCTTAATCCAAAAACTAAAACTTATCTTCGGCGATTCAACGCTTCGCACGCGCCTCATTTTTACGCTGGTCATCTTGGGTTTGTCCAGATTTTTGGCGGCGATTCCTATCCCGACCGTTGACCCTCTGCGTTTAGAGGGGCTTTTGTCCAATCAATTTTTCGGCCTTTTGAATATTTTTTCCGGCAGCGGCCTTTCCAATCTTTCCATTGTGATGCTTGGCGTCGGCCCCTACATCACCGCTTCAATTATTATGCAGCTTCTCACCATGATGTCGCCCAAGCTTAAGGCGATGTATCACGAGGAGGGCGAGGCGGGGCGGCTTAAATTTACCCAGATTTCCCGGCTCATTACCGTGCCCCTTGCCATCATTCAGGGTTGGAGCTTTTTAATTTTACTTTCGCGGCAAGGGATTATTATGCCGCCGGGACTTTTTGATTCCATTACCAGTGTCGCTGTCATTGTGGCCGGTTCCATGCTTCTTATGTGGCTTGGCGAACTCATCACTGAATTTGGCATAGGTAACGGCGTTTCTCTCCTTATTTTTGCCGGTATTGTCGCGTCGCTTCCGACCCAGACCGCCCAACTGCTTTATCTCTTTGACCCAAGCCAGATACCGATTTACATCGGTTTTATCGGGGTGGCGCTTTTGGTCATTTGGGGCGTTGTGGTGGTAACGGAAGCCGAGCGGCCGATACCCGTAACTTACGCGAGGCGGGTTCGGGGGCAGAAGGTTTACGGCGGCGTTTCCACTTATCTTCCGCTTCGGGTCAATCAGGCCGGCGTGATACCGATTGTTTTTGCTCTCTCGTTTCTTCTTCTCCCGCAGATGGGCTTGAGTTTCTTGGCGACGGTTCCGAATTCCCTCGTTCAGGAAGTTTCCGCTTTTCTGCTTAGCGTGCTTTCTAATAATTGGCTTTATGCCCTTCTTTACTTCATTTTAGTTTTCCTCTTCACATATTTTTATACCGCTGTCACTTTTGACCCGGATGCGATTTCAGGGAACCTCCAGAAAAACGGCGCGTTTATTCCGGGCGTCCGGCCCGGTCGGCCGACGGCGGAATATGTCTCAAAAGTTTTAACCAGAATCACACTAGTGGGCGCGCTTTTCCTAGGGTTTATCGCGGTCCTTCCTCTGGCGATGCGCGCCGTCACCAACATCCAGTCGCTTGCCATCGGCGGCACGGCGCTCCTCATCGTGGTCTCCGTAGTTTTGGACTTCATCAAGAAAATTGAGGCGCAAATTACGATGAGAGAATACTAAATTCTGTCTTACCTCGCAGCTTGCTGCGAGCGAACTATGAGATACTATACTCCGTATGGCAGACCACCTCTTCAGGTCTCACAATAAAACTCTGTTCGCTATACTGGCGCCATGCAAAACCACGCATTTATTTTTTACGGCATTTCCGGTTCCGGCAAGGGGACACAGGCGAAACTTTTGATTGAATACTTGCAGAAAAATGACCCCAGTCGCGAGGTGATTTACATTGAGACCGGCGCGAGAATTAGAAGTTTTATTGCCGACACGAGCGGGCATACCCGCGATATGGTTAAAAATATCCTTGATAAAGGGGGTTTGCTCCCGGAATTTATACCGATTTGGCTTTGGTCAAATCTTCTCGTCACCAAGTTTACCGGCAAGGAACATTTGGTGCTGGACGGCGTTTCTAGGTGGCCTCATGAAAGTCCGATTGTTGACGCCGCTTTGAAGTTTTACGGTTTTGAAGAATTGAATGTGATTTTGATAAATGTCAGCCGCGAATGGGCCAGGTCACGCCTTAAAGAGCGCAAACGATATGACGACGACGAAGCGGAAATCAACCGGCGTTTTGATTGGTATGAGAAAAATACCAAACCCGCCGTTGATTATTTCCGCGACAAACCCAGCGTTTCAATCATTGAAATTAATGGGGAGCAGGAGATAGAGGCAGTACACCGAGAAATTATAAGGAAGGTGTTTTGATAATAAATTTAAAACTGAAAACGAAAAGCGTAAAACCAAAATTTAAAACAAAAAACACTTATTTATTGTTTTGAGTTTCCGTTTTTAATTTTTCGCTTTAAGTTCTACGCTTTTTTGTGATTACACTAAAAACACCGGAGGAACTAGAAATTTTTCGCGAGGGTGGGCGAAGGCATGCCGTTGTTTTAACGAGAATTGCCGAGACGGTCAGGCCGGGAATTTTGGCGAGCGAGCTGAATAATTTGGCGATGACACTCGTGCGGGAGAGCGGCGGCAAGCCGGCTTTTTTAAACTACAAACCCCGCGGCGCCAGGAGGCCTTACCCGGCGGCGCTTTGCGTTTCTGTCAATGACGAAATTGTTCACGGTATTCCAAATGAGAATGAAAAAATTCTTCGCGAGGGCGATATTGTGAGTTTGGATTTAGGTTTTTCTTATCAAGGGCTTATTACAGATATGGCGGTTACAGTGCCGGTTGGCCGAGTGGGTGAAACAGCAAAAAGTTTAATTGACGCCACAGCCGAGGCGCTTGAGCTCGGCGTGGCGGCGGTGAAGTCAAACGGCGCGATAGGCGATATCGGAGCGGCGATTCAATCGTTTGTGAAAAAAACCGGATTTTCGCTGGCCGAAGGTTTGGCTGGTCATGGCGTTGGTTATGCTGTCCACGAAGACCCTTATGTGCCAAATTCTGGTCGGAAAGGGAATGGCGAGAAACTCCAAGTCGGCATGGTCTTGGCGCTTGAACCGATGCTTTGCGAGGGTTCCGGTAAAATTGTTTTAGCTCCGGATGGTTACACTTACAAAACCGCTGACGGTAGACGCAGCGCCCATTTTGAGAATACAGTTGTAGTAACGGAAAACGGGGCGGAAGTACTTACAAAAATTTAAAATTCAAAGCAGAAATTCAAAAACTAAAACTGAAAAGAGAGAACGCCAATCTTTTTAGTTTTGAGCTTTAGCTTTGCGTTTTACGCTTCTCACATTTTTCGCTTGTTCTGAAGGTGCTATAATTTACCCATTACTGATATAGCAAACATTTATGAAAACAGGTGAAAAAATGGAGGGTGAAAGTCCAGTGGAAAAAATTCCGGCGGAAAAGCTGGTCGGTCTTTGCGAGAAAATAGAGAGTTTGAAGCCGGTAGATTTAAATGACGCGGTTAATCAACTCAAGATGTCTACTGAACATGTTTTACATGAGCAAGTGACCGGCGACGATGCCCCGCATAAATACGCCCAAATACTAAGTGATTTACAAACATTAAATCAGGAGTTGGCAAAAATCAGGGCGTTGCCGGAAAGGATAGATTTGTAAAAAAATGGAAACAAAATCGGCAAATAGGGAGAAATTTCAAACACCCGAGGAGGAGCTGGATTTTTTGCGCGCCGAAGTGGAGCGGCGCGAGCGCGAGCTGAAGGAAAATAATGTTGAGAGCTCGCGCGAGCGTTTGGCTCAAGAAGAAGTTAGGCGTTACCGCGAGGCGCCGGCGGAAGCCGTGCTTCACGAAAGCCACCATTTACCCGAAGCAGAGGCGGAAGGCCTGGCGCTCGGTTTAGCGCCGGAAACCCACGACCGGCAAATGATGGAATTGATTCAAATTATTCGCGCCAAAGGCGTCAAGAACGCCATGGCGGTGGTGGCGCGACTCCGCAATCCGCATTTGGACGACGATTTTGAAAAATTTTTGGTCCAACTGGTCAAGGCCGGTTTTGACATCGGTTTGGGCAGAAAAAATTCTTTGTTCCGCGCTTTGCAGATGACGCTTTACGAAGTGGCTCTGCCGGAGGCGACAAAAGAGGACAAGCCGAAAACCTTGAAAGAACTTCTTTCGTCAATGGAGCAATTTTACGCCGGCATGCTCTCGGCGACCGATGAAAAATTAGCCGGCCCGAATTATTTCACTTTGGAATTGGCGGTGGAAAATCAAGGCAGTGAATTTATTTTTTACGCCGCCGTGCCCGATTCCAAAAAGAATCTTTTTGAAAAGCAAATTTTGTCAATTTTTCACAATGCTAAAATTGCCGAACGAAAAAACGATTATAATATTTTCAACGACACCGGCGCGGCGAGCGGCAGCGTGGCGACATTTCGCCACCATCCGATTTTTCCTTTAAAAACCTATGAGCAGTTTGACCACGACCCGCTAAATGTCATTTTGAACAGTTTTTCCAAAATCAACGAAACGGGCGAGGGGGCGGCCGTTCAGATAATTTTTAGTCCGGCCGGCGAGACATACCATAAACGCTACAAGCGCGCTCTTGACCAAATTGTCAAAGGCGAAAAAATCAGCGAAGCCACCGACATTCCCGACACGGTCGGCGAAGAACTTTGGAAATTCACCAGAGAGGCGGCGAAAGAACTGCTCGGTTCCTCCAAGAAAAAAGAAAAAGAGGAAGAAAAGAAAATCAAAGAGCCGCCGAAAATA
>LCOC01000019.1 GCA_001000545.1 Parcubacteria group bacterium GW2011_GWA2_47_21
GTTGTAAAAATTAATATATTGCCGGAATTGCTTGCCGGAGCGAGGATATTGATTAACGGCGAAAGAGAATTCGATTTTTCATTTAAGCGAAGGCTTAAAGACTTATTTGCAAAATGAGCTACGAAATTTTAGAAAAATTAAGAAAAGAAATCTCCGGCTTCAAGGAGGAAAAGGGAGCCAGGGAAGTCGGCATTGTCTCTGAAGTTGGGGACGGCATCTTGCGCATATCCGGCCTTTCCGGCGCTCTAGCGCAGGAACTTTTATCAGTTGAGGCCCAAAGCGAAGAAATCCCCGCGCTCGCGTTTAATCTCGAAGAAAATTTTATCGGAGCAGTAATCTTGGGCGACGGAGATAAGGTCAGAGTTGGCGCGCGAGTTATAAAAACTGGGAAAGTCTTGTCTATCAAAGTCGGCGAGGAAATTTTGGGCAGGGTGGTTGATCCTTTGGGTCGGCCTCTGGACGGGAAAGGTGTAATTTTCTCCGCCAAAGGTGGAAAAGATTATTTCTTAGAAAGAAGAGCGCCTTCAGTGATCGAGCGCGAAAGCGTTTCGGTCCCGCTTCACACAGGCATAAAAGCTATCGACGCTATGATCCCAATTGGCCGCGGACAACGCGAGCTGATAATCGGCGATAGGCAAACTGGGAAAACTGCGATTGCGCTCGACGCTATTTTAAATCAGCTTCAGGACGAAGGCAGGCGCAAAGCCGTTTCAATATACGTCGCTATAGGCCAAAAAAATTCCAAGATAGCGAAAACCATCGCGATGCTTGAGGAGCGCGGAGCAATGAAAAATACTATTGTTGTTTCTGCTTCGGCTTCATCCCCTGCATCATTGCAATATTTGGCTCCGTTTGCCGGCGCGGCGATCGGAGAATATTTTATGGATTCGGGAATGGACGCGGTTATAATTTACGATGATCTCTCGAAACATGCTGATGCTTACCGCCAACTTTCTTTGCTCCTGCGCCGCCCGCCTGGGCGCGAGGCTTATCCGGGAGATATTTTTTATCTCCACGCGAGGCTTCTTGAGCGCTCGGCTAAATTAAGCAAAGAAAAAGGCGGAGGATCCCTGACTGCCCTGCCGATAATCGAAACGAAGCTTGGGGATGTTTCCTCATATATTCCGACAAATGTCATTTCTATTACAGATGGCCAAATTTACCTTGAGTCAGGACTTTTTTATCAGGGAGTGCGTCCGGCGGTAAACGTGGGATTATCGGTTTCGCGCGTAGGTTCCGCGGCCCAGACCAAGGCGATGAAAAAAGTTGCCGGGAAAATGAGGCTAGAGCTCGCGCAATTCAGGGAACTCGCGGCATTCGTTCAATTCAGCTCGGATTTGGATCCCGACACGAAAAAGAAAATAGCGCGCGGAGAGCTCTTGACCGAAATCCTGAAGCAAGCGGATTTGGAGCCAGTGCCGTTTGAAAAAGCTGTCGTAATTTTATACGCGGCGCTTTCCGGAGCGATGGACAATATACCCATTCCAGAAGCGCAAAGTTACGCTTCTGGACTTTTGGATTGGCTTGAAAAGCTCCATCGCGATGAAATTTTAGGCGCGATTCGAAAGTCTAGTGATTTTACAGATGAGGTCGAAGAAAAACTTAAGGCAGCGATAAAAGATTATGGAATCTCTGCAAAGTCTTAATCGAAGAAGGAAAGCAGTCCGCAGCATCGGTTCTATAACCAAAGCTATGGAAGTTGTGGCCGCGATTAAAATGCGCAAAAGCGAAGAAACAGCCCTTAACTCCCGGCCCTACGCGTTTAAAGTTCTTGACCTGCTTGAAAAATTAGGGCGTATTTCAGGCTTGGATAATATTTTTACCAAAACATCACCTACTGCTAAAACTTTAGTAGTGCTTATTACTTCTGACCGCGGACTTATCGGCGCTTTTAATACTCAAGTTCTGCGCGCTTTTGAGAACTTTGTCGCCCGAGATAATGGAGATTATTATTTCGCCGCTGTCGGCAAGAAAGCAGGATCGCATCTCTTAAAAAAGGGACTTGGCGCTGTAAAAAATTTTTATGGTTTCGGCGACTTCGTTAAATTGGAGGACATAGCCCCACTTTCGGATTTTGTAATGAATGGATTTATTTCTGGAGAGTGGGGAAGGGTTGTTACCGTCTCCATGCATTTCAGGAGCGCTTTGAAGCAGGAAACTCTTATTCGGGAAATTTTGCCGCTCGATTTCATGAATATTCGAAAAACTATTTTAGAGATTATCCCGGAACATGGGCGATTCTCACACTTGGCGGCTAAGCCACTAAGCAGTGGCTTAGCCGCCTCCGTGCCGGACTATATTTTCGAACCTTCTCCCGAGAAGTTGATGAAAAATTTGATGCCGCATCTATTAAGGATGAAGATTTACCACTTGGTTCTGGAAGCAAACGCGTCCGAGCACGCCGCCAGATATGTGGCGATGAAGAGCGCTTCGGATAATGCCGAAGATCTCTCCAAAAAACTTTTAATCCAGTTTAATAACGCGAGGCAAGCGGCTATCACGGGCGAGATGGTCGAGATGTCGGCGACCCAGAGCGCGTTAAAATAAATTTATGACGAAGGGAAAAATTGTTCAAATAATCGGCCCGGTTGTAGATGTGGAATTCGGAGGAGGCCAACAAATGCCGCCGATCGGAAACGCGCTTGAAATAGTTAAGCGAGGCTTGCCTGCCGACAGGCAGGAGAAAATAATTTTGGAAGTAGCTAGACATTTGGAGCCCGGAAGAGTTCGCGCGGTTTCCCTTTCTTCGACAGACGGGCTTTCGCGAGGCGCGGAAGTTTCTGATACTGGAGGATTTATCAAAGTCCCAGTAGGCCCCGAAGTCTTGGGGCGGATTTTTAACGTAAACGGTGAACTTATTGATCGTGGGAAGGATATTAATTTCAAGAAATATTGGCCAATTCGGAGACCAGCGCCTCTGCTCACGGAGCAATCCACCAAGACCGAAATTTTTGAGACGGGGATTAAAGTAATCGACTTGCTAGCTCCTTTTATAAAAGGAGGAAAAGTCGGCTTATTCGGAGGGGCCGGCGTTGGCAAAACAGTCTTGCTCATGGAGCTAATAAGAAATGTTGCCGAAGAATCAGGTGGGGCTTCAATTTTTGCCGGTGTCGGCGAGCGCACGCGCGAAGGAAATGATTTGTATACGGAAATGAAAGAGTCGGGAGTAATTAACAAAACCGCGCTTGTATTCGGGCAGATGAATGAAGTTCCGGGGGCGCGCTTGCGAGTTGCTCTTTCGGCGCTGACGATGGCGGAATATTTCAGAGATGAAGAAAGGAAGGACGTCCTTTTGTTTATCGATAATATTTTCCGCTTTTCGCAGGCGGGCTCGGAAGTCTCGACTTTGCTCGGGCGCTTGCCTTCCGCTGTCGGATATCAGCCGACTTTAGCATCGGAGATGGGGGAGCTTCAGGAAAGGATTACTTCTACAAATAAAGGGTCCATAACTTCCGTTCAGGCGATTTACGTTCCGGCGGACGACATTACGGATCCCGCTCCGGCAACGACATTCGCGCATCTCGACTCGACCATCGTGCTTGCCAGATCGCTTACAGAAATCGGAATTTATCCTGCGGTTGATCCTCTTGATTCAACTTCAGCGGCGCTCAATCCGAAAATAGTCGGCGAAGAGCATTACCGTGTGGCGCGAAGCGTCCAGGAAATTTTGCAGCGCTATAAAGAGCTTCAGGACATCATAGCCATTTTAGGCTTGGAGGAGCTTTCTGATGAAGATAAGCTTGTTGTGTCCCGAGCGAGGAAAGTCCAGAAATTCTTATCCCAGCCATTTTTCGTCGGAGAGACTTTTACTGGGCGGCCCGGCAGATATGTTCCTCTCTCGAAAACGATATCGGATTTCAAAGATATCATTAATGGCGCATACGATTCTAAGCCGGAAGATTTCTTTTACATGAAAGGCGCTCTTAACAATTAAAATTGAGACATGAAACTTACAATTTATTCTTTGAAGGGAGTTGAATTCGAAGGCGAGGCTGCGTCTTTCAACGTCCGGGCAGAGGATGGAGAAATTACGGTCCTGGATCATCATAGGCCTCTGATTACTTTGCTTGCGGGCGGAGCCCGGATAGTTCAGCGGCAGAACAGATCCATGGTAAGGATCAAACGAGAGTTCGACTCTCTCTCCGGGCTCTGCTAGAATGAAAACATGTCCCAAGTGAACTTAATAAAATTTCAGTGCAGTAAATGCAAGAGGTTCAACTACTATTCCACCAAGAACAAAAAGAAAGTTGAGCGGAAATTGGAGTTTAGTAAATTCTGTCGCTGGTGTAAGAAAAGAACGCCGCATAAAGAGGCAAAGGCCTAGATTATGTCCTCATCTATAGGAATATTTGGATTGGCCGCGGCCGCGGGTTATTTTATAGTGCCTCTTTTTCTTTCTAAAGAAGATTTGGAGCACTATCTTTCCCGTACGACAAATTCCGAGGCGGAGTGGAGAGATTACCTTTTGCGCCCAGTGACGGATTTTCTGGACGAGCATCTCCATTTTATAAGCCCAAATTTCATAAGCCTGATCGGCTTTGCCCTCGTCGCATTTATTGCGTATCTTTTCAGCATCAAAGCTGATTACCTCGTCATATTCGCGGTGACGATAGTTACGGGATTCACTGATATGCTTGACGGTTCTCTCGCGCGGAACGCAAAAAGAGTGACGAAGACAGGCGTCATTTTGGATGTTACTCGGGATTTCGCGCTCGTGATCGTTTTGAGTTATTATCTCATTTTATACCAATTTTTGTCCGACGATTTATTTTTTTGGTTTCTGGTCGGGTATATTTTTCTTGGAGTCATCAGGAATCTTGAATTTAAATTCGCCTCCGGAAAATTTTCGCTCGAAGAAGATTATAAATTCATCCTTGATCGCCTGCGCCTTTTTATATATATTGTGGGTATTCTCGCTTTGATTTTAACGCCGCTTTCGGAAAATTTCAGAACACTCGGCGAGACCTTCATAATATCTTCCATCGTCATGACGTGGATTTCCGTCCTCTTCCACTCGGCGCATTTAAAAATTTTGCGGGATGAGAGATTGGGGGTGTAGTTTAATGGTAGAACGCTGGTCTCCAAAACCAGCAGTCAGGGTTCGATTCCTTGCGCCCCCGCCAGAATAATTGGTGTGTCACTATATTCACGATCGTGAGAATACTTACTTTTTAAAAACCGCCGGAGGTCATGGGGATGACGCGGCGGTTTTTTGAAAGATTTCTTGGCGGGTAGTTCGCGGTTAGGTAAAAATGGAAGCGGTTAGCCACGCCGCATATATTCCAGCTACAGTGTCATCCAACATAATTCCAGCCGGGTTTTTGAGCTTATCAAAGTATTTGGCCGGCTGAATCTTTACGATGTCGAAAAAACGGAAAGCCAGGAAAGCCGTTAAGATAGCTGGCAAGAAATTGCCATGTATCCAGAGAAGCGGGAGGCAGGCGATCAAGATGCCAAGAACCTCATCTATGACGATTTGGTTTTGGTCGCGGCTTCTCGTTTTTCCTTTCCAGTCTATTTTGGGTCCAAGCTCCCGCTCAGAGATAGGAATACTCCAGAGGCCGAGGAGAAAAAGGATCAGGATGGTCGCTAGATAGAAATATATCCGGAAAGATGCGATATATGCGAGAGGTAGCGCGGCGAGGCTTCCGTAAGTCCCTGCCATACCTCTGAAAAAAATTGGAGGGATGAGTCCGATCCCGAACCAAGTCGCTATCATAAGAGCTAATTTACGCTCCATAGAGCACTCCTTTCAAAACAGCGTTTGCCCCAAACTAGCGCAGTCTCAATATTAAATCAACTTCCTAAATTTATTTTGCTTATTTCTTTGGATTTTGCTACTTTTTGAGGGAACAGAATCTTTAACTGGAGGTGCTTTTATGAGAATAGTCGCAATAGGATCAGCCAGGGACGAAAAAAGACAGGCTGTGGAAATCGCTTTTTCACGGATGCTACCGAATGAATTTAAAGCTGATGAGTGGAAGTTCGTTTGCGTGCCCGTGGACTCGGGAGTTGGGAATCAACCAGGAAGCGATGTTCAGGGGGCCTGTGGTGCTGAAACCCGAGCCTGGGGCGCATTCAATGGCGTTCCCGACGTCGAATTCGGAATAGGAATTGAGGGATGCATCTCTGCCGTTTTTGGAAAGCATTGGTTCAGCCGCACTTGGGCAGTGGTTAGAAGTATCGAAGGGAGCGGAATGGGTTCGGGCCCCAGCGTTTGGGTCCAGCCTGAATTACATGAGTACATAAGGAAAGGAAATGAGCTTGGAGAGGTCATAGAGAAAACTTCCAGAATTCCAAACGCGCGTTACACGTTTGGTCACATTGGCCTTATGACGCGCAACGTTGTCACGCGTCTGGAGGAAGATGTCATGGCGGTTCAGATGGCCCTCGCAGCACTTTTCCATCAAAAAGGTTAAGTTCATCTTCAATGGCCTCATCCGGTGCGATCGGATGAGGCCATTATTTATGCTAAACTTATTTTTATATGCCGATTGCGAAAGAGATTAAAATCGCCACTGTCGCGTTTCTCCTCGCTTTTCTGCTTTTCGTGCTTTATTGGCATGCGTCTAAGGAGTCGCAGCCGATTCCCGCGGAAACTGTGGCAGTGACGATCCCTGAGGGCTTTAACGTATACCAAATTGCCTCTACTCTCCAAGCTGCTGGGATAGTCCCGCGCGAAGAATTTCTGAAAGAAGCAATTGGCGAGGAGGGTTTTTTGTTCCCGGATACTTATGAATTTTTTAAGGATTCGAAGCCGAAAGTCATTATTTCAAAGATGAAGAAAAATTTTGAAGAGAAAACCGCCATTTTTACGGAAGACATAGAGAAGCAGAAAAAAGACACACGCGACATCATCATTATGGCCTCGCTCTTGGAAGAGGAAGCAGCATTAGAGAAAGATCGAAAACTTATCTCGGGAATTTTGTGGAAGCGAATTACGCTTGGGATGCTCCTGCAAGTAGATGCGGCGCTGACTTACGCGACAGGAAGATCTTCGCGTAAGCTTACAGACGATGATTTGGCGCTCGATGATCCGTACAACACTTATAAATATAAAGGGCTTCCCGCGGGGCCAATTTCGAATCCCGGGATTGGTGCGACTGAAGCCGCGATTAACCCGACCTCATCTCCATATCTCTACTATCTTTCTGATTCCAGAGGTGTTATCCACTATGCGAAGACTTTTGAAGAGCATAAACTGAATAAAATAAGATACTTGCGTTAAAGGAGGAGCAAGAAAATGCTATTTAACAAATTGATCGCCCTCGCACTGGGCGTTTTTTTCTG
>LCOC01000020.1 GCA_001000545.1 Parcubacteria group bacterium GW2011_GWA2_47_21
TCTTCCGCTTAAAAAACCGGGAATTGACGCCATCGCCGTTACCTACGGCCCTGGACTTGCGCCTGCGCTCTGGGTGGGCGTCAATTTCGCGCGGGCACTTGCGGTCTTGTGGGACAAGCCCCTGATTCCGGTAAACCACATGGCGGGACACTTCTACTCGCCTCTCCTACAAGTCGAGCCGAGAATTTCCAATTTTCAATTTTCAATTTCCAAACAAATCAAAAATTCAAAATTACAAATTCAAAACGTATCATTTCCGACATTAGGATTACTTGTCTCGGGCGGGCATACGGAACTTGTATACGCAAAAAAACACGGAAAATGGAAAATTATCGGCGAAACGCGGGACGATGCGGCAGGAGAGGCGTTTGATAAGGTCGCACGGATTTTAGGGCTTCCGTATCCGGGAGGACCCGCCATTTCGGCGATAGCCGAAATGAAATTAAAAGTGAAAAATGAAAAATTAAAAATCACGCTTCCGCGGCCGATGATTGCGACGAACGATTTTGATTTTTCTTTCTCCGGACTCAAAACCGCAGTGCTTTATCTCGCGCGCGATCTCGGGAAAAAGCGTACAAAAAAACTGCGCCCTTCCATCGCAAAAGAATTCCAAAATGCGGTCGTTGATGTTCTCGTGAAAAAAACAATACGAGCGGCAAAGGCATTAAAAGTAAAAACCGTGCTTCTCGGCGGAGGAGTAGCGGCAAATCATGAACTGCGAAAACGTCTTGAAACAAATCTGAAAAAAGAACTGCCTAATATCAAATACCTGATACCCGATACACGTATGGCTGGCGACAACGCGTTAATGATTGCAATCGCAGCACATTTTACGGGAAAGAAAAAAGCGTGGAACAAAGTCCACGCGGATGCGAATCTACGGCTTTCCCGCTAGATACCAGAAATGCCTTCTTCAATCCGTGCACGGGTTGCTGCGCTAGAACGCGCGAAATTAAACGGACCCGCCGCTGTTGTGACCGGCGGCGCAGGATCGCTCCCGCCGGAAAGAATGGCATCCCTCACGCGGTCACTTCCTCCAGTGGAACCATCAAAAGCTTTACGCAGACGCTCTTTTTCTGCGGCCTCATAGAGTTCTCCAATCATCACTATCATACCGGCATTAAGCCCCGCGCGTTCAAGCCTATTGCAAACGCCAAAGAACTGTTTTCGTAATTCATCAAGTGCCTGTTGCGCGCTCTCCAACTTCCCCCTAGCAAAGGTACCAGTGCCTTCACTCATGTTCTGCGTCTCCTTGCAAAAACTGTTATACTATATAACATACTTTCAATGGAAAATGTAATCCCTCCACACTATAACCCAAAAGAAACCGAAGGCGACATCTACCGGATGTGGGAAGAATCCGGGTTTTTTGATCCGGACAAACTGCCGCAAAAAAACGGGAAACCGTTTTCAATAATACTCCCGCCCCCGAACGTTACAGGGACATTGCACATGGGTCACGCCTTGATGCTTACGATTGAAGACATCATGATCCGATTCGAGCGCATGCGCGGGAAAAAAACGCTCTGGCTTCCGGGAACCGACCACGCCGCAATCGCAACGCAGTCAAAAGTGGAATCAATCATATATAAGGAGGAAAAAAAGACGCGACACGACCTCGGGCGCGAGGAGTTTTTGAAGCGCGTCGAGGCATTTGCGCAGCGTAGCCACGACACCATCGTCGAACAGATGAAAAAAATGGGCGCATCGGTTGATTGGTCGCGCGAAGCATATACGCTCGATGAAAAAAGAAATCTCGCCGTCCGCACCGCATTCAAACGAATGTACGACGCAGGCCTCATCTATAAAGGAAAACGAATCGTAAACTGGGACCCGAAGCTCCAGACCACGGTTTCAGACGACGAAGTCGAATGGATCGAAGAAAAAACTCCGTTCTACTACTTGAAATACGGGCCGTTTACCATTGCAACCGCGCGGCCCGAAACAAAATTCGGAGACAAATACGTGGTTCTCCATCCGGACGACCCGCGCTACAAAAAATATTCTCACGGCGAAAAACTCGACGTTGAGTGGATAAACGGAAAAGTGACCGCAACGGTAATCAAAGACCCGGTGATTGACATGGAATTTGGCACGGGCGCGATGACAATTACGCCCTGGCACGATATGACGGATTTTGATATCGCCAAGCGGCATACACTCGACTTCGAACAAATTATTGACGAAAACGGAAAGCTTTTGCCAATCGCCGGAGAATTCACTGGAGTCCACATTAAAAAAGCGCGGCCCCTGATCGTTGGAAAATTAAAAGAGAAAGACCTTGTTGAAAAAATCGATGAAGCATATGCGCACCGTATCGCGACAAACTCGCGAGGCGGGGGAGTGATTGAACCGCAGATAAAGGAGCAGTGGTTCGTCGCGGTCGAGAAAGAATTCGAAATGGAAAACTCAAAAATCGAGGGCATACGAACCGGCGATACGGTTACGCTCAAAAAACTCATGCGCCACGTCGTTGAATCAAAGCAAATCAAGATTATCCCCGAGCACTTTGAGAAAATTTATTACCACTGGATTGATAATCTCCGCGACTGGTGCATTTCTCGACAAATTTGGTACGGCCATCGAATTCCGGTGTGGTACTGTACCGCCAATGAAAAAATAAAAGTGAGAAATGAAAAATGCGATGAGCCGATTGTGAGCATTGAGGATGTTACCGAATGTCCGCACTGCAGCGGAGGAGTCCTGCAGGATCCGGATACCCTTGATACTTGGTTTTCTTCAGGGCTTTGGACATTCTCGACATTGGGCTGGCCCGAAGAAACAAATGATCTCAAAACATATCACCCAACGGACGTTCTCGAAACCGGATACGACATCTTGTTTTTCTGGGTTGCACGGATGATTTTAATGTCAACGTATCTTTTGGGTGAGGTTCCGTTTCGCACGGTCTACTTGCACGGCCTTATCCGCGACGCGGAAAAGAAAAAAATGTCAAAATCAAAAGGAAATATCGTTGATCCGCTTGATCTCGGAGAAAAGTACGGCACAGACGCGCTTCGCTTCGGCCTTATCTTCGGCACAGCTCCGGGAACGGATATTCCGCTCTCCGAGGACAAAATCCGCGGGATGAAACACTTTGCAAACAAACTCTGGAATATAGCGCGCTTTGTCCTTACCAATATTGACTCAATTGATTTTGAAAAAACATACAAAGACCTATCCGCAAAAACCGATGCGGATAAAAACATAATAAAAAAACTCAACGCCGCAGTCCTCGAAACATCAAACAATCTCGAGCGCTATAACATCCACGAAGCGGCTCAGTCCATCTATTCCTTCGTGTGGCATGAATTTGCCGATAATTATATCGAGGCGTCAAAGCCCCAGCTCGCGAATCCCGAGCTCTCGGAAAACACAAAAGAGATCCTCGGCGTTACGCTCGCGACAATTATAAAACTCCTCCATCCTTTCGTGCCGTTTCGCCGCATTGATATCCACCCACGCGGGATACATATTTCTCACATTCCTGCCTCCAATCCTGTGGCTTCTTTTTTATCTTCACGAAGACCGCAGGCCCGAGCCGAAAATGCTCCTGGTTCTTACGTTTGTCGGAGGAATGGCATCTGCCATTGTCGCGATTTTCGCCGAATACTTCTTCCTCGACGATAAAGGAATTTTCCCGTGGCTTTTCGGGGTCACGATGGGAGCAAATCCGTTTTTTTTCTTCTTTGTAATCGCCATTGTTGAGGAATACGTGAAATACCTGCCTTTCAAATTTCTAATCTCCGGACGAAATGAATTCGACGAGCCGGTGGACGCCATGATCTATATGATGACGGCCGCCATGGGCTTTGCCGCCCTTGAAAACGCGCTTTTTGCAATACCTTTGTTTCGCGAGTCCTTTTTTTCCGGAATAGAAATCGTGGCAAACCGCTTTTTGGGCGCAAATCTTCTGCATGCTCTATCATCCGCGATCGTCGGATTCTTTATAGCAAAGTCCTTTCTTTCGCCCCGCCGCCACCACTTCATCGCCGCGGGTATTGTCGTGGCAAGCGTCTTGCACATGGCGTTCAATTACCTTATTCTAGAGAGTAGGACGCTTCCGTTGGGGGTCATGTATCTTTTCTTCCTCCTTCTTCTCATGACGATCATGGTCCTCATCGAGTTCGAACAGTTAAAAAAGCGAAACGTAAATCTTGAACGAGAATGAGCACATTTTTCGATAAAGTCACGTCGCCTTATACAAACCCTCCGGAACTTTCCGCACCGGAGGAAGACCTGCCGCCTCTTGCGTCGAAACGGGGCCGAAAGCCAAAAGCGCGGATCGCGCCCCCGCAAAACAAAGAACCATCGCTCGATCAAGAATTTAAAAAACCTATGCCAATTCAACGGGATTCAATGCATCTAAAAATAGAATCGGACGACGCTTCTGCGCGCGAACCCGCGGAAGCACGCGAAGAAGACGGCGAGCTTACCGTTGACATTTACGATAGTGGGGACTCGATTATAATTCAGTCAACGGTTGCAGGCGTAAAACCCGAGGACTTAGATATTTCCATAACAACCGACAGCATCACGATCCGAGGGAAGCGAAAACAACAAGAAGAAATCCGCGAAGAGGATTATTATTACAAAGAGCTTTTCTGGGGCTCGTTTTCCCGCTCAATCATACTTCCGGAAGAAATAGAAGAAGGAGAGGCAGAAGCGAACTTAAAACACGGTCTCCTCTCAATCCGCCTGCCCAAAAAAAAGCGAAACATCGTCCAAAAACTCAAAGTGAAAGTGACGTAATCTAAACGGCTCATCGGGGATCCCCGATGAGCCGTTTAAATTTACTCCTTCGTATATTGATCTTTTTTCTCTAATTTTGACATGAATTTTTATCAATGCGCCTATGCAAAGTGGACTTTCTTATATTTCACACTCGCGAAAATGCGCATAATAACCCGGAACGCGATGAACACGAGAAGGAACGTCAGTTCCGGCACCGCAACGAAAAGGATAATCCCGATTAAGATAACGGTAACAATTGCCTCAATCAAATTGAAAGCTAACCACGTATCCACAAAAAGTTTCTCCGTACCCGTGGGATGATACTCGTATTTCGAACTCAAAAGCCATAAATAATCAAGAACTCTAAAAACAACAAATGCGGCTAAAAAATAAACCAGGGTAAGTTGTGTTGCGTAGATATAAAGAAAAAGAGAGAACATAATCCCGACATCCAGCATTACGTCAATTTCGCGTTTCGGAGGGAATCTTTTGAGCGACGGGGAATAATCGATCCAATAATCAACGATATCTAAATATACGAAAATAAACGCGGCATATTGCCATGGTTGTTGTAGAGCGGGCCACCACTGAAATCCAAGCCCCAAAACGATCCCAACCATGATATCTACGAACTTGATGCTGAAATTTTTCATTTTTTTGTATACCGATCCTTATCCCGCGACATCACCTTGTCGAACGTTTTTTGAATCGCTTTGTCAAGATCAATACCCTTGGAATTCGCAAAACACATGAGCGTATAGAGAATGTCGCCGAGTTCCTCCTCAAGATCCTGCTCTTTTTCATCGTCCCGCTTTGGTTTGTCGCCGTATAAATGGTTTACGAGCCGCGCAAATTCCCCGGTTTCTTCCATAAGCCGCGCCAAAATAGAAAGCGGAGACCAATATTCCCATCCTTTTTCTTTAAACCATTTGTCGAGGGTTTGTTGATGCGCATTCATAGGAGTTCTTAAGCTATTTGAGAGTAAATTCTTCGGTTTCATCCTCGCCATAAATTTCATCGTCCCAATACTTCATATAGGTTGGTTTGAGAACCCAGATTTTGGAACCCCAGACATTTGTCATTATCCACTTAACCGTAAGTATGTCGCGAAGATCCGGAAATTTCTTATACAACAATTTAATTCCGTTTGCTACTTCGGTTGGGTTTTTTGCTTGGCGGCAAACCCCGAGCCCTTGTATCGCTTTCCTGTTTTTGTGATTACTGGGGTCAAACCAAGCAATTGAAAAAGCGATATTCGGATTTTTCAATATCATCTTGCTATGTTTTGTGTTCTTTGGACTGATAAAATAAATTGTTGCCTTTTCATCAACGCCAAAATAAACATTTGCAACCCAAACATCCTTCTCGTCGCGAGAGGCAATCACCATCAACTTTTGATTTTTGATAAATTTTAGTGGCTTTTCCATTTTACCTAAAACCATAAGCCACAATTCGATATAACTTAGTATGTGGACCTCGTGAGGATGGTTCGACTTCGCTCACACAAGTCGAACTCACGATGGCTAATATCTTTCGTAGGCCTGTGGACCTAAGGAGAATCGAACTCCTGCCTCCACAATGCGAATGTGGCGTAATACCACTTTACTATAGGCCCCCAAAGGCCTACGAAAGATATCAATGGAAATTATCTTATTTTCTATACGGACGCCAAAGATACTTCTCTTTACTCCGTTACCAGTAACTTTTTATTTGAGCGACCTCGCCAGTATCCCATTAACTGCCGTAATATCCTTTTTCGAAAAGCGATACTGGTAACGGGGTAAATCAACGAAATAATTTCCGTCTATTTCTTTTACTTCGATGTTCTCTTCGCGCAACAGTTTTACTTGAAGCGATTTTGGCGCGCGGAGATTTTGAATTGAAATCATACCTCGGGAATTTATTACTCTTTGCCAGGGAACACCATGCCCCGTAGGAAGCGCGCGAAGCGCCCAGCCAACAGCTTGGGCCGCGCGCGGGGTTGAAATAATCGTCGCAACCTGCTGATACGTCGCGACTTTTCCGGCCGGAATTTTTTTTACCACGTCGTATACTTTGCTATAAAAGTACATTAAAAAATGAAAAAAATCAATCATAACTCCAATGTTAACATTTCTCATACGATCGTATGAGAAATGTTAACATCGACTTTTGCTGAAAAAAGAACCTATTTCACCCAATATTTTGATTTTATTTTTGAGATCCGCTCGTCCTCGGCAAGCTCGAATTTTTCCTCGGCTTCGGAAGCGATTTTTTTGAGTTCCTCCGACGAAAGGCCTCCGAGCTCTTTTACGCGCGATTCAAGATACTCTGGCGTATTTTTTTTCGGCTCATCAATCACTTCCTGCATGAGAACTTCTATGATTTGCCCGATTTTGGGGCCGGGTTCAATTCCAAGAACCCGCATAATGTCCTCCCCACGGATTTTGAGCATTTTGGGCGTAGGCGCTTCTTCTTCGCGAAGAATTTTCTCAACGCGGAATTGGAAATGGCGCAGGCGATAGGGGACTGCCTTCGGAACCCCCATGCCCATCCGGTCGCAAATTCGAATTTTCACCAAGTCCGCCATGTTTTCTGCGCCAACGTTTCTGATAAGCCGCCTGACCGAAGAATCGGTAACTCCTTCATCAGGATCATACTTGAATAGATGCCAACGAATCAAAATCACCGCCTTTTTTACGAAGTCAGACGGGAAATGAAGACGCGTCAAAATCTCGGCCGCCATTTTCGAGCCGATCATGTCGTGCCCGTAAAACGTCCATTCGTCATTTTTCATGGGACCCTTGGCGCGCGGTTTCCCGATATCGTGCATGAGCGCGATTAAACAAACCTCTGGAGAAAACCTCGTCTTCGCCCCGTATTCGAGTGCTTTCAGATTATGCTCCCAGATCGTAAAAATCTTCGGACGATTCGTAACGCCAATCCCTTCTTCAAGCTCGGGCATGATATGTCGAAGAAGCTCGGCATCTTGCAGAAGCTCGACTCCGGCGCGCGCACGCGGGGAAGCGATAATTTTCATAAATTCGTCGCGAATGCGCTCGCGCGCAATAAATGCTAGATTCCCCGATAATTTTTTGATCGCTTCAAAGGTCTTTTTTTCTATGTCAAAATCGAGCTCGGTTACAAGCCGCACCGCGCGCATCATGCGAAGCGCATCTTCTTCGAATCGCTCAACGGGATTTCCGACCGCACGAATTATTTTTTTCTTCAAGTCAGCTTGTCCATCGAATGGATCGATTAGTTTTGGAAATTGAGAATTGGAAATTGGAAATTCCAGCGCGATTGCGTTCATGGTGAAATCGCGTCTGGATAAATCTTCTTCGAGCGTTTTCGCATATCGAATTTCGTCGGGATGTCTACGGTCACTATATTTCCCTTCTTCGCGAAACGTCGTTACCTCAATTTCTTTGAGAGTCGGATCTTCTGATGCGGTCTTTACCGTAACCGTAAGAAACTTGTTTTCATAAAACGCATCGTATTCCGCCCCGGCGCTATCGGTCGGGGTCCCGACCTCTGACGTTACGTCAGAGCGTCGGGAGAAAAGTTTCATAATTTCTTCGGGTTTCGCGCTCGTTGTCACATCCCAATCCTTCGGCTTTTCTCCGCGCAACAAATCTCTCACGCATCCGCCGACCGCGTATGCCTCGAAACCAGCGCCCTCAAGACGCTTCATTACTTCACCGACTTCCTTTGGAATTACAAAATCTTTCTCCTTCATATTGCAAATATACGCGAAATCTGTTGATTTTTCAATTATTTTATGCTATTATGTATAAAATTGCGCCCATAGCTCAATTGGATAGAGTACATGCCTTCGAAGCATGGGGTTCCAGGTTCGAGTCCTGGTGGGCGCGTAGCGCCAAGCGAGTCAACTGCTTGACTCGCGAGAGGACTCGAAAGCCGGAGCGTTGTGCGGCGAGCAAGTGGCGAGCCGCACCGCGAGGCGGGGTCGCGACCGAGGAGGCGGAAGCCGACGAGAGTTGTGACCGAGTCCTGGTGGGCGCGTAGGCCGCTTTTAGCGGCACAAAGGTCGAGAATATGTTCGACCCAAAATAGTATGGAGGAAAAAGAAATAGGAAAGGTTATTCACTACTTCGACAAAGCAGGGGTTGCAGTTGTCCGGCTTTCCGGCGCGGTCACGACAGGAGATACGATAAAATTCAAGCGGGCAGACGACGAATTCACGGAAACCGTTTCCTCAATGCAGGTAGACCACGCGCAAGTCGCATCTGGAAAATCTGGAGACGAAGTCGCAATAAAAATCTCCCAGAAAACGAAAGAGGGCGTCCACGTCTATAAAGTCGGGGAGTGATCATACTAATTCAGTCGACGCAGTGGATGGGGAAAAATCACCATCTGTTTTATAAAATTGCCCCCCATAGCTTAGTGGCAAAGCAACTGACTCTTAATCAGTTGATCTAGGTTCGATTCCTAGTGGGGGGATTAAATTGGACTTCGCGATTTTTTGTGAGGGGATTGCAATAAAAAATATTAAGAGTATCATATAGATATAAATTAATGCAGAGTGAAGTCCGGTGATCCTTCGACAAGCTCAGGATTTAATCCTGAATAGTCGAATGAAATTCCGGCACTGTCGCGCAACGGTATTTCTATGAACGGATCTATCAAATTCATTATTGGCTGGGTTATGGTGTTCGCAATCCGCCTTATCCCGTTCCGGCCGCCGAATGTCGAGCCAGTGCTTGCGACCCTGATGCCGTTTTCCAAGCGATACGGTGCAGCGGGCGCGTTTGTATTCGGATTTCTAAGCATCACGCTTTTCGACGCCGTAACAAGCGGCATTGGCCAATGGACATGGATTACCGCAATCGCATACGGCGCGGTTGGACTCGGATCATGGCTCTATTTCCGAAACCGCGAAGGCAAAGTGTACCAATTTGTCACGTACGGAATCATCGGAACGATTCTGTATGATGCCGTAACAGGCCTCACCATAGGCCCGCTTATGTTCGGCCAGTCGCTCTCAGAGGCGTTTTACGGCCAAATCCCGTTTACCGTAATGCATCTTTTGGGGACTACTGCGCTTTCGCTTACCGTGAGCCCGGCGCTTTACCGATGGGTTGTCAAAAACGAGGTTTTTGACGTCTCGTTCATTCTCGGAAAACTCAAACCGCAGTCGGCGTAGGTATTGCATAAACCGAAGAAATATGATACAATAGATGAATGGCGT